>JAYTHD010000120.1:0-7098 GCA_043732975.1 Verrucomicrobiota bacterium | reverse complement strand
GTGGGTCACCGTCGTGGCCGTGACCGCGACCCAGCACCTGGTGATGGTCGAACAATTCCGCCACGGCACCGGCACCCTCGAATTGGAAACGCCCGCCGGCATCATGGAACCCGCGGAGACCGACCCCGTCGCCACCGCCATCCGGGAACTGCGCGAGGAAACGGGCTTCGAAGGCACCGGGGCCCGGCTCATCGGGCAGATTTACCCGAATCCGCCGTTGTTCAACAACCTGTGCACCACCGTCCTCATCACCGGCTGCGAGCGCCGGCATCCGGTGGCTCTGGACGCTGGAGAGGACATCGCCGTGCACCTGGTGCCGCTCTCGGAGATTCCCGGCCGGGTGGCCCGGTTTGAAATTCGACACGCGCTGGCCGTCGTTGCGCTGTATCACCACGAACTCTGGCAGCGCGGGATCGTACCTCGATCGGCCACGGTGACCTGACCCGGCGGCCGGTCATTTGGCGGTCTTGTCGAACCAGGCCGGAAGTTTCAAAGGGACCGCGGTGCGTCGTCGCATCGGGTTCGACGCCGGATGGACGGACTCGTTGGGCCACCACCAGGAACTGCCGGATTCCTCGCCCGACGGCGCGGGGTGACCGCACAGCAGGCCGGCATCATCCGGAGCCATGACCAGCCAGTAGGCCGGATTCGACAGGCGATGCCGGAACAATTCCTGTCGATCCGGCACATGCCACACCTCCAACTGACCCGCTTCGTTGGCGACGAACAAGGTCTGCTCGCCGGCCCCAAACGCGAGCGCGGTGATGCCACGGGTTGTCGTCGAGAATTCTTCATCCACCACGGTCTCACCCACGCGCCACAGGCGCACCTGCCCGCTCGCGTCACCAAAGGCGACCCAGCGGCCGTCCCGCGAGATCGCGGTGGCGGTGGCCTTGAGTCCGGGACGCCGTTTCAGGGCGCCGGAAGCCGGCAACCAGACCGCCGCCGAATCCGCCAGGATCACCGCTACGGTCCGGCCGTCGGCACTCAACGCCGCGGCCTCCACCCGCTCGTTCAAAAGGTTCACCCGTTTGCCGCTCGCGGTTTCGTAGGATTCCAACCGATCCCCCGGACCACTGACGATCAAGCGGGACGCATCCGCCGAAAGTGAAACCCAATTCCAATCCTCCCCTTCCGCGAGCCGGCCCGTGCCCACCCGTTGCAAGGGAGACATGCCCCACGCCTCCCAACGCGCCGCGGAACGTTCCCACACCAGCAGCGTCTCCGCATTCAGGAACCCCGCCGGTTGCCCGGGAATCGATTCCGGATCGCCCGGTTGATTCAACTGCTGCACAACGAACCGCTCCGTTTCCGTTTCCTCCTCCCATTCCTCGGGCAAGGCCAGCCAGACATTATCGGGACTGAAAACCGGCGGCGTGGCGACGTACGGGAGGTAATTCGTGAACACCGTGCCGGGCTGGCGCGACTTGGACATCGGCTCCCATTTCCAGACCGTGCCGGCGCGGGTACCGGTGAGCAGACTTCCCTCCGGTAGGAAGGACAGGGCCACGACCTCGTCTTGCCGCTGCGGCAACAACGCAATTGTGGAACCATCAGGAACCCGATAGACCACGACATCGCCGTTGGGTGTCGTGGCCGCCACTCGGGATCCATCCGGCGCCATGGCCACCAACGGATGGAGCGTGGCGTGCCCATCGCGCTGAAACACACTTTCCGCCGTCGCGAAATGGATCACCTCCAGATTGCCACCCGCATTCAAACGTGCCATCAGCCGGCCCGCGACATCCCACGCGGCGGCGGTCCAAACTTCTCCGGAGCGGTTGACCATGGCCGCAAAATTGGTCTTCGTAACGTCCCAGACTCCCGCGCTGCCCCCCGGCAAGGCGACAGCCAACCGGGGCGAACCAGTTTCGGGCTCGATCCAATTCCAGGCAACCACCGGCGCCAACGGCAAATGCAGGGGAATCACCGGGGCACCCACCGTCCGCGGCAACAGACTCAGGGACCAGACGGGCACCTCACCGGCGACACCCAAGGCCGCTTCCTGTGCCGCCACGGCGGCGATCCAGTGCCCGTCCGGCGAGACCCGCAATTGCGAGGTCCACTCCCGGCTGATTTGGATCGGCGGCACCGACTCGCTGCGTCCGGTCGCGGACGGCAAAGATGTCACAAAAACTCCCGCCCGTCCGCCCACCACGACCACGCGATCATCCGGGAGAAAGTCGACGGTCAAAGGGCTGTTCGTCCCCGGCAGGGGCACCGCCATTTGGGGAACACCCGGCTCCGTGGACAGCAGCACCAGCTTCCGCTCCGTCCAGACCATCGCCCGCGTCCCGGAGGCAGCGGGCACCAGACCGAGAATCGGCGCCTCGACATTGCCCAGTCGATCCCGCGATTGCACCTCCAACCACGCGCCCAACATGCCGTGTTCCGGTCCCGGGCTCAGTCCCGGAAAAGGCGTGGCCAGCAACGGTTCCAGCCGTTCCCACGCGCCGGATTCCAGAGCGGCATGCGCCCGCTGCAAGACCGCGGCGTAGTCGGTGCCCACCCGCTGATGCGCCAGGTTTCTTCCCTCGAGACCCGACGGCGACCGTTCGCGCCACCAGAGATAACCGGCCGGCAGGCCCAACAATCCCAGCGCCAGCGCCACCAACGCGAGCACCTTGACCGGATGCTGCCATGCCCAATCCCGCAAAACCTCCCACACGGAAGGCGGCCGGGCCCGCATCGGGCGATCCGCCAACCAGGCCCGCAAATCCGCGGCAAACTCCACCACGGATCCGTAGCCCACGCCCGGCATCTCTTCGGGGCGCGGCGGGCGATCCAGGGCCTCCGGGCTGGCCCCCGCACGGCGCAGGATGGCTTCGAGATCGGCCGGGCTCCCGCCGCCTCGCCGCGACTTAAACGTGGCGGCGAGCGCGGCCGTCGGACTCTTCGCGCGGCTCGTCCGGGCGGAACCCCGGATCAAGTCACGCAACACGGACGCCAGCCCGGCCAGGTCGACCAGCACCGTCGGCGTCTCCATCCCGACCACTCCATTCCCGCGCAGCGCCGCGGAACCAAAGCCCTCCAAAAAAATCAATTCGCCCGGATCCACACGCAAATGCGCTGCCGTCACATTGCCGTGAATCAAGCCACGCGTGTGGGCATACGCCAGCGCCTCGGCGATCGGCAGGATTTGCCGCACCGCCAGATCCGGACGCAAGCCGCCGCGACCGGAGCGCAGCTCGGCCAGGGTCTCGCCCTGAATGCGACGCCGCAGCACGTACGGGCGTCCCTCCACAATGCCGGCCGCCAGGGCCAGGGGAACGCCGGGGAGATCCACTCCCACCATCTGGGCCCGAAACTGTTCGTAGCGGCGCCGGGCGTCCGGGAACAACAGTGGCGGAAAAAACTCGACCGCCGCCTCCCGTTCACCGGGAACCTCGGAGGGATCGGTCGCCCGATAAACCTCCGCGCCCGGGTCGGCATCCAGCGGTTCACCCACGAGATACCTCCCCACGCGGTCCACCGGCGGCTTTGTTTGCGAAGACCGCTCAGAATTCACAGCGTCATCCTAGCGGATTCGGCATCAAACGCCCCGGAAGTTGGGGATATGAATCTTCTCACCACCGCGCAGCGCGGATTCATGGGCCAGAATTCCCACCAGCGTCCAGTTCACCGATTGATAGAGATCCGGGAAACTGGGACGATTCTCCACGATGGCGGAGATGAATTCGTGGGCGAGATGCGGATGGCTCCCGCCGTGACCGCTGCCCTGCTTGAAGCTCAGATGGACATTCTCCTGCATGTCATAGACCCCCTTGGTGGTGAATTGCCGGATCGGTTCCGGCAGCAGGGACGCGTAGTCCGGAATCTTCACCTTCTCCACGTCCTCCCCGCCCACATGCAGCACCGGATCATCATGCTCGGTCAATTGCCACTCAAAGGATGTCTTCGAACCGTAGCAGTCGAAGCTCTCCTGGTACTGGCGGGCGGAATCAAAGAGATAACGGGTCACTTCACCGGCCACATCCTGGTTCCGCACCTTGAAGTGCGCGGTTTCGAAGGAAAACGGGGAACCGTACCTGGCGATCCGCGCTTCGGCGATCCGGCCGGAGCCCAGGCAGGAGACGTATTCCGCCTCGCCGTTCACGATGCCCAGACATGGGCTGACACAATGCGTCGCGTAATGCATCGGCGGCAGGCCGTCCCAGTAGCCCGGCCAGCCCGCCATGTTTTGCAGGTGACTGCCGCGCACGAACTGGATCCGACCCAGGCGACCGGTGTCGCGCAATTCGCGGACAAAAAGATACTCCCGGCTCCAGACCACGGTCTCCATCATCATGTACTTTTTCCCGGACTCCTTGCTGGCCTTGACAATCTCGCGGGCCTCCTCGGGAGTGGTGCACGCCGGCACGGTGCAGGCCACGTGCTTGCCCGCCCGCAACGCCGCAATCGATTGCGAGGCGTGCAGGTGAATCGGGGAATTGATGTGCACGGCATCCACCGCGGAATCCCGCAACAGTTCCTCAAACGAGGTGAACCGCTTCTCGACCCCAAACGCCTTGCCGGTGGCTGCGAGACTGTCCGCCGAACGTTGGCACAAGGCGTACATGTTGGCGTGCGGGTGGCGTTGGTAGATGGGGATGAATTCAGCCCCGAATCCGAGGCCGACAATGGCGACATTGACTTTGCGACTCATAAGAAAACGATGAGGCGGCACTTTCACTCCCCGGAGGGGATCACACAAACGGAATGTCAAACCGGCCCACCGCCGGGCGCCGCCGTCAGATTCAGCGGGACGCGCTCCGCGCCGCCAGGGCCAGTCGTCGCCGGAATCCCTCACGATTGGGTGCGTCGTGATAATCGGTGGGGTTGAAATCGTCGGTCAAGACATCCCCCCGCTCCGGATCCAGCGTGAGGACCTGGTCGTACGTCCCCTGCACCTGCCCCTGCAACACCTCCGGAATGCCCGCGAGATCCGGCGCGTGCAAACGACTCAGACCCTCGCGATCGCCCGCCACAAAAAACACGTTCCCGTTCCCCACGGCATGGACCCGCACCTCCGAAAAAACCGCCCGCAGCGTGCGATTCACGGACACCAGAAAATAATCCCGCCCCGGCGTGGAGTCGGTGATAGTGTTCATCACCAGTGTCCCCGCGGGCTTCAGTCGGCGTTTCATCACGGTCAACGCCTCCCGACTCAGCAGATGTGACGGCACGGATTCCCCTAGGAACGCGTCCAACACAATCGTGTCATAGCGCTGGGTCGAGACCGCGAGGTAGTGCCGTCCGTCCGCCACCGTCAATCGCACGCGGGCCGGCTCGAAATCGAAATACCGCTGGGCCACGGGGAGGATGGCTTCATTGATTTCCACCACCTCCACCCGGGCGCCGCTCCGCGCAAATGCCATCGGCACAATTCCCACGCCCATGCCCACGCACAGAACGTCATGAATCTCCGGCGTATAACCCCGGGCCAATCCCCGGAGCATGTAGGTGAACAGCGAGCGACTCTGGCGCTCGTCCACCAGATAGGTGTTCTGGGTGAGTCGGTCATTCAAGTAGGTGCGCATCCGCACCGGCTCCGACGTCTCCAGGACCTGCAGCAGTCCGAAGTTCGAATTCCCGCGGAACAGTTCCTTCACCTCCGGCGGATTCCGGAGATTCTCCTGCCCCGATACCCAGGCGCCCACTCCCAGACTGATCGCAGTCCACACCAGCACCCCGCCCCGTCGGCCCGCCTCCCAAATCACGAAGTAGGCGATCCCCAGAGCCGTCAAGGTCACGGAGACAAGAAACATGATCCGGGAATTCGGCAGCAGCGGAATCAACACGTAGCCGACCAGCACCGTGCCCACGACACTTCCCAAGGTGCTGATCGCTGACAATCTTCCAACACTGGCGCCGACCGTCGACAGCGAGGGCGTCAGCGATCGCACCAGAAACGGCGAGGTCAGGGCCATCAGGGCGAGCGGAGGAAAATAAAGGATTAACGCTGCCAGCAGTGAACCGACGGGAAGCGGGAATTGCAGGCACCAGAAGGCCACCGGCTCACACCACCAGATGCTCAGCGACAAGTATCCCGCCGCCAGAACCAACGCCGAGTACAGCAAACGTAATCCCTTCGATCGATCCGCCATCCGTCCGCCCAGCCCATACCCGGTCGCCAGCGCCACCAGGGTGACGCCGATCTGTGCCGTCCAGACGAAGTGGGAGGTCCCGACGTAGGGCGCGAGCATTTTCGCCCCGAGGATCTCGATGATCATGATGCACGCTCCGGTCACAGCTGCGGTCAGCAGGAGAAAACGCCGCAAGCCCACGCTCGGAACGACCTCTGTGGAAACCGGTTTCATGTGCGCTTGCCCGGAAGGCGGCTCAGAGCCTGTTTGAAAATTGAAAGGGGTCCTTTGAATTTTCAAACAGGCTCTCAGCGTGGAGGCGGAGATACGGATGTCAATTCGGCCAGCCGTCGTCGCTCACACTCCATTACTCCCTCTTCACTCCACCGGAAACGTCGTCCATTCTCGCCCCGATGTCTGCGCGTCCCGCCGGTTCCCATCTGAAGGATCTCGACTATTCCGTGGTGCAACAATGCATGCACTGCGGGCTGTGCCTGCCCACCTGCCCGACCTACGACGCCACCAAGCTGGAGCGCAATTCGCCCCGCGGACGGATCGCCCTGATGCGGGCGATTGCGGATGAGCGATTGGAGCCGACCCGCACCTTTGCCGACGAAATGTATTTCTGCCTCGGCTGCCTCGCCTGCATGACCGCCTGTCCCGCGGGAGTGAACTACGCGGAACTTTTCGAACACGCCCGCGCCGAGGCCGAGGCCTCCGGCGTCCTCCGGAATCCCCAGCGCAATCTCATCCGCGCGTTCACCCTGCGCTGGTTGTTCATGGATCTCCACCGACTGCAACTCGTCGGCCGCGGCCTCCTGCTCTGGCAGCAGCTCGGCTTCCAGTCCCTGTTGCGACGCAGTGGCCTGATGCGGCTTCTGCCCCGACGCCTGCGGGAACTCGAAGCCATGACACCCACCGTCAATCCGCAGTTCTCCGCGGATTTAATCGCTCCCGTCACTCCGGCGACCGGTCCCTCCCGCTATCGCGTGGCCATGTTGACCGGTTGCGCCCAGGATCTGATCTTCAGTGA
>JAYTHD010000119.1:0-9000 GCA_043732975.1 Verrucomicrobiota bacterium | reverse complement strand
GGCGGGGTTCGCCCGGGAACCGTCCACGGTGCGACGGACGAAATCGGTTTGCACGCGGTGTCGGGACGGGCCCACGTCAATGACCTTCACGCAACGATCCTCCACCTGATGGGCTTGGATCACCTTCGCCTGACCTCCTTGCACAGCGGTCGCGATGAACGCCTGACCGATGTGGCCGGCGAAGTCATCGGCCCCATTCTCGGCTAGCGGCCACGTCCCGCCTCGAACCGAAGCTATTGGCATCGGGGTGGAAATTAAACTCCGCAGGAATTCGGCTAGCTTCCTCCATCCCGTGAAAAAGCTCACCCAGACACTGCCGGGAAATCGTTGGAACGAGATCCTGCAAACCAATCCAAGGGTGGCTGCCGGCGCCGATCTCTGCCGAAAAATCGCGTCGATCGGCCCTTACGACGCGCTGATTGTCGGGGGAACGGTCCGCGATTTGTTGATGGGCGCGCCCCCGACGACCGACGTCGACATCGCCACCAATGCGCCGGTCTCGGCTCTGGAGCGACATTTCCGTGTCCACGATATCGGCCGGAGCAAGGACTTCGGCATCGTGGTCGTGACCCATAGCGGCTATCCCTTTGAAGTCGCGAATTTCCGGACGGAAAAAGGCTATAGTGATCGACGGCGCCCGGATGCGGTGACCCTCGTCAGTAATTTCGAACAGGACAGCCGGCGCCGGGATTTCACCATCAATGCGATTGGCATCGACGGCGCGGGCACGACGATTGATTATCACGGTGGCTTCGAGGATATCCGGAACCGCTTGATCCGGGCCGTGGGCAATGCCCGGGACCGATTTGAAGAAGACGCCCTGCGCTCGGTCCGGGCCATTCGCTTTGCCGCCCGGTTTGGATTCGATCTGGAGTCCGACACCGAGAGCGCCATCCGACAGCAGGCCGCGTCCATCGGGGATCTTTCCGCAGAACGTTTGCGTGACGAATTGTTCAAGGCGGCCAAATCCGGCGGCCCCGTGCTTGCAAAATTTATTCACCAGCTCGATCAAGTCGGACTGCTGCAGCCGATCCTGCCCGAGGTGAAAGCCCTGCAGGGTCTGGAACACGACCTCCGACATCACCCCGAAGGACATGTCTACGAGCACGTCCTCGCGGCCGTGGCGGCGAGTCCATCTCTCAATCCCATCGACAATCTCGCCGTGCTTTTCCACGATCTGGGGAAAGCCACGACCCGGGGACACCAGGAAGACGGCCAACCGACCTACCACGGCCACGAAGCGGCGGGGATTCCGCTCTTTGATGAAATCGCGAAACGACTGAAGTTCAGCAACGAGGCCGCCGAGACGATCCGGATGTCCGTCAGTCAGCATATGCACGGGCGCCGACTGGACCAGTTGAGTGACAAGTTGCTGTTGAAGCTCCGTCAGGACCCGCATTGGCCGACCCTGAAAAACACGATCTACAGCGATGAAAAGGCGCGGCTCCACCTTTTCAATCCGGAGGCATTCGCGGCGAAAATGAACAGGGCCGATCTGGTTATTCAGCGGTACGGCGACGCCCGGGCATTCGAGGCGCGGATGAGCGCCCTAATTGACGGGAAGTTGATCCTGTCCCTGGTTCCCGACGCGAAGGGTCCGCGAGTGGGCATCATCAAGGATGCGGTGCGCGATTGGATTATTGAGAGCCGGTTTGAAGTGACCCCGGAACAGGTTCGGGAAAAGATCGTTTCCGTTGGGAATCGACTCCGGATGAAGAGCCGCGGATGACGGTTTCGGAGCGCTCGCCAGCACTCGAGGTGGGAAGGTTGAAAGGGCTTCGAGCGAAGACCACCGGGAGCCCGCGAAGCAGGGCCGAGTACATCGAAGAGGGGAAATCAGGCCAGCCCGAGCGACGCTACTCCTGCGCGTCGTCCTGACGTTTACGGGCGACTTCCGCGAGGAGGAAGCGGACGAGATGTTTCAGTCGCTCGCGAAGATCGACGGTTTGCAGGATCACCTGCCGCGCCAACGGATTGGGGAGAAGCATGAGCGCAACCAGGTCTGCCAAAAGCTCGGGGTCCTCCACCTTCCTCACCGCCGCCATGCAGTCCGCCACCGAAAGTTCGCCGCCCATCGGTTCGGTGACGCCCCCGGCGATTTGCGTCAACAGGGCGATCGAGAACGGCGCCCCCTGCCGCAATCGTGTTTCCACCAGATCGAGAATCCGTCCTTGCAGGGCGTCCATCGAAAGACCGCCCTCCCCCGACGTTACCAGCGACGGATCCAGCGGTTCGAAATGCATCTCACGAAAGGGCTTGTACCGCGTGACCTTGCCCAGACGCACCCGCGTGAGGCCCTGCAACACGAGATTCGAGGTGCCGTCCTCATTCTGGACGGAGGCGCGGACGAGACCCAGTCCAGCGATCGGCAAGGGACTTTCGCGACTCACGCCGGGGCGGGCCATGGCGACGATAAACATCCGGTTCCCATCCAAGGCACTTTGAAGCATGCGCCGATAGCGGGGCTCGAAAATGAAAAGCGGCAATAGCGCCTGAGGAAACAGGCAGGCGCCGCCCAGAATCATGACTCCCGCGCGATCGGGAAAAACCATGAAGGAACCCTACCGCGCGTCCGTCTGTCAGCAAGTATCCGCCCGGGGCCGATGCCCTTGCGCTGTCGCCGGCATTTTCCCCGGGGTGAAATTTCATCCGGTAGCGGCAAAGCCGCTTGCCGGGCCCAGTTTTCGTTATCAGGTTGCTTTATGAATGCCAAATGGATTGCCGCCGTACTGGCGTTGGTCAGTGCCGGTCTCGGATTCGGTCTCTACCGATCAACGTCCCACTTGGCCGCCGAACGTGAAGCGGCGGCGGAGACCGCGGCGGCACTCTCCAATCAGTGGGTGCAGGTGACCCAAAAGCTGGGTGAAGAACAAAAGGTCAATTCCCGGCTCAATACCGATCTGAGTGCCAAAACCGAGGAACTCGGCGTGTATTCCAACCGCTGGACGTTCGTCGCCTCTGAATTGAATCGGACCGAAGGCGAAGCCAAAGCCGCCGCCGCCGCCGCCCGGGTGGAAATCGAACGACGGGACAAACAGATCAGCGGCCTGGAAAACCAGCGCGATGAACTGGGCAAGAAGATGAACGAATTGACCGGCCAGATCGATTCGCTGACGGGAAAGATTCAGGCGACCGAGCGAAAATTGGCGTCGAGCGAGGGTGATCGGACCTTCCTGAAAAATGAACTCAAGCGCCTGGTCACCGAAAAGGCTGATCTGGAACGGAAATTTGCCGATCTTGCCGTCCTGCGGGAGCAGGTCAAGAAGCTCAAGGACGAACTCAACATCGCCAAACGCGTCGACTTGATCCGTCGCGGCCTGTACGGAGTGGACATCAAGGGCGGCGCGGCGCTGCTGAAAAACGGCGTCAAAAAGCCGGGCGCCGCCGAGGCACGGCCCGCTCTCGAGGGCGAGCTCCGGGCCAAAACCGCCGACCAACCGGGCCAGTAATCCGGCCGTTGTTTCTGGATCGGGTTTATCAGGCCAGCGCGGCGAGCACTTCCGCCGCGTGCTCTTCGGGCTTCACTTCCGGCCAGATGTGGGCCAGTCGGCCGTCCGGTCCGATGTGAAACGTGACGCGGAAGACCCCGAGGTATTTGCGTCCCATGAAGCTCTTTTCACCCCACACCCCGTAGGCGAGGGCGATCTTCTTGTCCGTGTCCGCCAGCAGGGGAAACGGGAGCGTGAATTTGTTTGTGAACTTGACGTGCGCCTTGACGTCGTCCGGACTCACTCCCAGCACCAAGACCCCACGCTGACGGAACTCGGCGAACGCATCCCGAAAGGCACACGCCTCCTTGGTGCAGCCCGGGGTGTCGTCCCGGGGATAAAAATAGAGGATCACATTCTTGCCCTTGAATTGGGCCAGCGAGAGGACCGTGCCGTCCGTCGCCGCAGCGGTGAACGCCGGGGCGGGATCACCCACCTTGAGCGCCAGTTCCGGGATTTTTGCCATGGGCCAGAACAGAAGCGGCGGGACGCACGGATTTCAAGGTGCGAATGCAACCCCGTCACGCCGGCCCCAGACGACTTTTTCCGGATCGGTCGGGATGTTGCTCCCGCCGACCATGAAAATAAACCGCGACCCATTCAGCCAATCGCCGGCCCAGAAGACGACAACTCTCCTGCGCCTCCCCGGACCGGGGCTCGCGCACCGTGACAGCGCCGTAATGAGCCGTCGTCAATTTGGCGGCATAATCCGTCACGCCGAACGTCAGGAATCCAAAGTTCATCAGCACTGTCAGCAGCGACTGGCAAGCCAGCTCCATTCCCCCGCCCCAACCGCCGGCACTGCTGAACGCACAACCAATCCGGCCATCGACCTTCATCCAGTGCTCCAGCATGACTTCGTCCCAGAACCGCTTCATACGCCAGGAAAGCAAACCCATGTTGGTGGGACTCCCCAAGGCCAGGCCTTCGCACCAATAGATGTCGTCCGGCAATACTTCAGTGACGCGACGGAGCCGGACCTCCGTGTCCGGCACGGACTGGGCGCCCTCGGCCACCAAACGGGCCATCTTCTCGGTGTTGCCCGAATGGGAATCGAATAAGACGAGGATACGATTCATGCGTCATCGGTCGCTGGCCCGCCCGCGACCGTCCAAAGTAATCCGGACCGGACCGTCGCCCGGCCGCTCTCATCGGTACGCCCGGGGCGACGGGATCTCCGGCAGGGATTCCCCGGCCTCGCCCGCAGGACGATTGCACCCGGCACAGCCCAGGAGCGCGCGATTCAGACCCGTCGAACCCATCAAGCGCTCGAAATAAAACGGCCTCCGCTCGCGTTTGCGCGTTCCCACCTCGTTCATCGTCATCGAGTCATACACCCGGCCATTCAGGAGGGTATAATGCACCGAGTCCGAGTTGTGGATGTCCTCCAGCGGATTCTTATCCATGACAATGAGGTCCGCCAGCTTGCCCACTTCCACCGTGCCCAGATCGCGATCCAGCCCGAGGTAACGGGCGCCCTGGATTGTCGCGCATTGCAGCGCCTCCAGAGGCGTGAGGCCGCCTTGCGCCAGGAGCCAGAGTTCCCATTGAGAGCCCAGCCCGGCGAGTTGTCCATGCGCACCCAATTGAACGGACACGCCCACGTCGTGCAGGGCCTTCCCAATCGACGCACTCCGCAGGACATTATAGTCCTCATCACCCGCCATCAGACGCCGACGTGAGCGCGGATCAATCACCCAGCGGGGCGTGAATTTCAACAGCTTCTCGTGCTGCCACGCATTCATATGCTGATACCAATAATGCTCACCATCCAATCCCCCATAGCCCACGATCAACGTCGGCGTATAGCCCGTGGCGCTGCCGCCCCAGAATTGCTGCACGTCCCGGTAAATCCGGTCCACCGGCAGCGAATGCTCCACGCCCGTGTGACCGTCCGCCACCATGGTCAGATTATGTTGCAGCAACGAACCACCCTCCGGCACCACCATCATGCCCAATTGCCGCGCGGCTTCTATCACCTGCTGGCGCTGGTCCCGCCGGGGTTGATTGTAGGACTTCACACTGAAGGCCCCGACCGCCTTCATCCGCTTCAGGTGAAACAAGGCATCCTCCAAACTGTCGATCTGCGCTTTGAAAGTGCCCGCGGCGCCGTACAGGATCGTCCCCGTCGAAAACGTGCGCGGCTGCACCACGAGCCCGGCCCGCTGCAACTCGCTCGCGGCGAAGATGCTCTCCGAGTTGTTCGACGGGTCATGAATCGTCGTCACCCCAAACGCCAGATCCGCGTACCGCCCCCAGTTCTGTTGCGGAGTGATCCCATCCTGTCCCTGCGCACCATGGGCATGCAGGTCGATAAACCCCGGAAGAATTGTCTTGCCCGCGCAATCCACGACCAGCGCCCCGTCGGGAATCGGCACGCCCGCGGCGCCACCCACCGCCTCGATGCGATTCCGCCGAATCACCACCACACCGGCATCCAGCAACTCCGTCCCCTTCATTGTGAGCACGCGCCCGCCCACCAAGGCCACCACGCCTTCCGGCACATCCGAGCGTTGACGAAACCCGATGTCGATGCCCACCGGCGCCGGATCCTTCTTCAAGTCCGGCTTCGACACTCCGGCCTCTTCAGGAGGTTTCTCGACGCCGGCAGCCACCGCCTCGGCGGGAGCCAACTTCTCCCGGCGCTTGGCCTCCGCCCGTTTCGCCGCGTTGAGCAACGCTTCCTTCACGTTGCGGGTAAACAATTCCGGCCCCAGGGACCAATGCAGCGATTGCGAGTTCCCCGACCACGACAGGTTCGCCCCCGCCTCACTGGTCACCTGATAGATGGGTACATTCGCCGCCTTCGGTCCCACCTCGATCATCCGCCCAACCATCAACAGCGGCGTCATATAGACATTGAAACGCTCCGCCCAGGCCACCCATTCGCCGTCCGGTGAGATTTGGATTTCCGTGGCATTGGCACTGGACAGATGCATCCGCTCCTCCGTGCCGTTCAAATCCACGCTGAACAATTTCGTATTCTCGTTCTCCTTGTCGGGATCACTGGTGATCAGGAAAACCCGCTGGTTGTCCGGCCCGAATTGCGGATGCGTCCCCTTTTGTGTAATCCGCGTGCCCGCTCCGCCCGCGGCCGGCGCCCAATAGACTCCCGGCTCGGTGGAATGAACGGCCGCCAGCAGACTGCCTCCGCTGATCCGGCCATAAACGATCTTCGTGCCATCCGGTGAAAACACGGGGTCGACGTAAATTCCCGGTTGCGAGGTCACCACCCGACCCGTGCCCCCGGCGGCATCCACGACCCGCACCGCCGCCAATTCCTCATCGTTCCAGGTCACATAGACCAGCGACCTCCCGTCTCGCGACCAGGACGGCATGAATTCAAACCGCTGCTCCTCGGCGGTCACCCGCTGGGGCTGACCGTTGGGCAACGCTCGCCGATACAAATGCCCGAGGGCGGAATACACGACCGCGTCTCCCTGCGGCGAAACCGTCACGCCGCGCAGCATGCGGACCGCAAATTCCGCCGGCGAGACCTCAATCGACGTGCGCACCGCGGGCAGGACCCGACGCTCGCTCTTGACGTGAAAGGGGATGTCCACTGTCGTCCGGCTCGCCACGTCGATCCGGTGCAACCCCCCTTGCGCATAGTAGACGATGGCCTTCGCCTCCGGCGTCCACGCGAATCTGGGATAGACGCCATGAATGGCCCAGGTTTCCTGCATGTCCCGCTCCATTCCCTCCCGGAGTTTGCGAATCTCCCCGGACGCAATCTCCTGAACGAACAGGCACGTCTGGGCCCGATCCCGCCGCACAAACGCCAGCCGGGTGCCATCCGGGGAAGGCGTCGGCCGAACCGCCCCCCCGGGACCGGTGATCCAGTCCACTGTCTCACCCTTCACCCGGTCGAAGCGGGATATAATATAGATCTGGCCATTGCCGTCCTTGTTATACTCAAACGTCGGACCCGGCGTGGCATCTCTGGAATAATACAGATATCGGCCATCCGGGGAAAAGGCCGGCTCGCCGACGTCCTTTTGTTCCGTCGCCTTCACGGTGAGCTGCACGCCATCCCTGGCGCCGGCATCGATCCCGGCTGTGGCATAAAGCCAGATTTCCCCGGCACCCAGTGAACGGCGCGAGCTGAAGTGCTTGCGGGCCGCAATATATTTGCCGTCGGGCGTCCAGACGGGGGAATTCAGCAGCCGAAAATCCTCCGCCGTGATTTGTCGCAATCCAGAGTCCACGGCATTCGCCGAATTCGACGCCTCCGCCCGCACCACCCAGATATTGTCGCCGCCACCGCGATCACTGGTGAAGGCGATCCATTGTCCGTCGGGGCTGAATTTGGGCTGCATGTCCCACGCCAGCCCGGAGGTCAACGCCCGCGCCTCGCCGCCAGCGATGGGCAGGGTGTACAAATCGCCCAAGAGATCAAAGACCAACATCTTCCCGTCGGGGGAAACATCGATATTCATCCATGTCCCCTCGGTCACGTCGATGGGCACGACTTTCGCGGCCTCGCTGCCGCGCGGCTTCATGACGTCCCATTTGTCGGCGGGAGCATTGGTCCTGGGCGGTGCTGTGGGGGCTGCCGTCGCGCCACCTTCCGCACCGTGAAGCGGACCCAGGCAAATTCCCAGCAATCCCGCGTTCACTCCCCTGGCCAGCATTCTGGCGAACAAATCATGGCTTTTCATGCGACCGAGTACGTTTCATCCCATTTCGAACTCATCCCCGCAAGGTAGCCCGGCCCACCGCCGAAAGCGACTGCGTCCCGTCAATTCCCCGAAGCCGCCGACGGCCGGAGGCGCCATTCTCCTCAGCGACAGCAACCCCGACCCACCCAACACTCCGCCCGGAGTGAAAAGATGGCACGAGAGTCCCACGAATATCCCCGCCTGGATTCACTGGGTTCCAATTCCAATTACGGACGCAGCTCGCCGGGAGTCTCCACCGTCATCATCCACGTCTCCACGCTGGTTTCAAATTCCGAGTAGTTCCCTAAGTGGTTGATCCACTGCAACGTCGGAATTTGGAAATGGTTAGATGCTCGCGGCTGAAAAAAATTGTAGCTTTTGCCTCTCAAAACCTGTAATCGGCCAGAGTAATGTGGCAATTGACTGGAAATTCGGGTAATAGGCCGATTCAGATGTGTGAGATGGTCCCCACCAATGATCCGACCTGCGATTGAATCCGACGCCGCCGAATTGGCGCGCTTGACTTCACAACTGGGCTACCCGGTGTCCGTGGCGGCCATGCGCAGGCGCCTGGCTCGGATTCTGGGAACGTCCGACAGCCGACTCCTGGTGGCCGAACGCCCGGGAGGCGGATTGGCGGGTTGGATCCACGGATTTCTCTGCCCGCTTTTGGAATCCGATTTTCGGGTGGAAATTGGCGGCCTGATTGTCGACGAGCATTCGCGGCGGATTGGCGTTGGGCGCCGGCTGGTGCAGGCGATCGAGGATTGGGCGGTTGCGAGTGGTGCCAGCGAATTGTCAGTCCGTTGCCGCGTGGAGCGAGCGGAGGCCCACACCTTTTATGAGGGATT
>JAYTHD010000118.1:0-9016 GCA_043732975.1 Verrucomicrobiota bacterium | reverse complement strand
AAATCAGGTCTTGTTCGCCTAGCAAAAGACCGGAATTGTGTTCACAGCATTACGGCATGGCCGTGGATAGTTACACTCATCTTGAAAGCAAATTAGAATAAGGAACTTGAAGTTGCTGAATTTGGGTCTGGAACGGCGGGCGCCTTGATAGTCCAAGGAACGAGGGGTGGGAAAAACGTCGCCAAGCCGGCGGCCTTCGAAGAATGAACCGCGGATTTCGCGGATGACGCGGATGGGCTTTTATCCGTGGCATCCGCGCCGTCGGCGTTTCAATGTCCGGTCTTCTCTTTTCACTCGGAATCCTCCTTGCACCGCCGGTGCGAACGCCGGAGACTGAGTGCTAGTGCATCTTTCCACGCCAGCACATCTCCGTTTACGCGGAGGGGCGAAGCCTCGGAGTCTGGCCAGAAACCGGCCGGGAATTGTTCCGCGTTGGAGATGCATCCTTCGTCGGTTTGAAGTCCATTTCCTCACTCGTCCGCCACAACACCCTTGTTGAAATATGAAACTACTTGCTCGATGGGCGCTGGTCTTGGCTCTGGCGTCGGCCGTCCTCCAGGCTGCCGACGGTCCTGTGTACCCGACGCTTGCCTTGGGAAGTGATGCTCCGGATTTCAACCTCCCGGGCATCGATGGGAAAAATCATGCGCTCGCCGAATATGCCAAGGCGGACGTCCTGTGCGTGGTGTTCAATTGCAATCATTGTCCCACCGCCCAGGCCTATGAAGAACGCATCAAGGCCCTCAGCAGCCGTTTCGCCGGCCCCAAGGTCGCGCTGGTGGTCATCTCGCCCAATAGCAGTGCGGCGGTGCGACTCGACGAACTCGGATATTCCGATGTCGGTGATTCGCTGGAGGACATGAAGATCCGGGCCAAGGAGCGCGGGTTCAACTTTCCGTACCTCTACGATGGCGAGAACTGTGGCGTCGCCAAAAAGTACGGACCGATCGCGACGCCCCATGCGTTCGTTTTTGATCGCGCCCGCAAGCTTCGGTATGTCGGACGCATCGACGATAGCGAGCGCGAGAGCCTGGTGAAGTCGCACGACCTGGCGGATGCGCTGGAAGCCGTCCTCGCGGGTCGCATCCCACTCGTCGCCCAGACCAAGGTCTTCGGCTGCTCCACCAAGTGGGACTACAAGGTCGACAGCAACGCCCGGTGGTTGGAGAAGGTGCACAAGGAACCCGTCAAACTGGAGGCGATCGGCGCGGCGAAGCTGAAGGAATTGATGCATCAACCCTCCGGCAAGGTTCGCATGATCAATGTGTGGGCCACCTGGTGCGGTCCGTGTGTTTCGGAATTCGATGAAGTCGTCGAGACCAATCTCCGCTTCCGTCACCGGGATTTCGAGTTGTTCACGGTGGCCGCCCAGTTTCCGGATGAGCAAGCCAAGGTGGAAAGTTTTCTACTGAAGAATCATGCGTCGACCCGCAATCTGATTTTCGGCGATACGGACAAATACAAGATGATGGAAGCTCTGGATCCCAACTGGAACGGGGATCTCCCCTATACACTGCTGGTGGGAGCCGACGGCAAGGTGCTGCACCGGTTCAACGGCGCCCTGGATTTCATCGAGCTGCGTCGGCATATCGTTCAGGCGCTGAATGCCGTGTCGCCTTGGAAGCCGGCCACGACGCCGCTCTAGGCCGGCGGTGGAGAGACTCTGCAAGCAACCCGCGCTGGGGCGTGACTTCGTCACCCGGCATAGCTCGTCGGAGACTCGCTCCACCTTGTTTGCCGGCCTTCGGCCATAAAACCGGTGGGCCGAGAGTCCCTCGAGGCAGCCGCGCTGGCGCGTGACTTCGTCACCCGGCATAGCTCGTCGGAGACTCGCTCCACCTTGCTTGCCGGCCTTCGGCCATAAAACCGGTGGGCCGAGAGTCCCTCGAGGCAGCCGCGCTGGGGCGTGACTTCGTCACCCCGAGTCGCACTGCCGCGCCGGATCGAACGGGTTTTCGGATTCGCCCGCCTTACAACTTCCGCAATTTGAAGGCGCCGGGATCGAACCAGACGGTGCCTTCGCGGGCGCGGAGTTCGCAGATCAATTCGACATCGGTGTCCTCGTCCTGAACCTGGAATTCGCAGTTGATCGGGGTCCACTCCCGGTCGCCCTCATTCCTGGGCAGGGCCCGCTGACGACTAATCCGCAGCCCGGCTCCCGCCCGGGCGTCGGTGGGATCGAGCAAGACATGGCGGGTGCGGAGGGAGCCTTCCAAAACGTATCTTCCGCGCGGCAGGTGACTGCGACTGCGCCAGGAGGCCGTGCAACCCTCCGCCGTGGTGATGGTGAGGAGCGGTTTCCCGGTGGCACCGTTTTCGCGAACCAGTTGCGCCGTTCCCAGATCGACCCGCGGCTGCCAGTCGAAGTCCGCCCAACCGTTGGTCCCCGTCCAGGTCGGCGGGGGCACCAGCGAGAGTTGACGTTCCAGGCTCTGCACCCGCTGCTGAAAATGGCCCGCAAAGGCGACGGCCCGCTTATGGTGCGCACTCGCTTCCTCGGGATCGATTTGACTGATCACCCGGTCGATCCGGCCCGCCACTTCCTGCAAGTGGGTGCGGCGTGGCCCGAGTTGCACGATGTTGGTCATCAATTCCATAACGCGATCCTGGTAGCGCAGGCGGAACTCCGGAACCTCGAGCACCGAGGTGGCCACCAAACCGACGGTACGTGGGCGCAGTACGGAAATGTCCGACCGGTTGAGTAATTGATCCATGCCGTGAGGGAGAAAAACCATGCGATCCGTGGACCGATCATGGAAGATCCGAAAATTGTTCTTGTTCATCACATAGCCATCCCAGTGAGCCAGGATGAGTTCCATGGCCATGAATGTTAGAAACCGGTTCACGTCCAGCGTGGCCTCCAAGCGGGTCCGCCGTTGCTGGAGATTGCCTTCCCGGGCGGCGGCCGCCAGCGCGCGCAGGCGACTCTGATCCGCCGGAGTGTCGCCGTCATTGGTGGGCAAACGATCCGTGACGTCGCGCTGGGAATGTCCGTCGTAAACGTTGCCGGTGGTGTCCGGGAAATAGCGCTTCAAGAACTGGTGATTGACCCCTTCGATGAGGACATGCAGTTGCGGACGACCCCCATTCACACTGACGAGGGCGTGGCCGGCCCGGGGCGTCGGCACCCCCGCCGCATTGAACATCTCGCGACCGAGCATTTCCGAGAGGAAGCTGTGATCCTGGATCGATCGATTGAGATGCAACTTCTTCAGTCCATGAAAGCGCTGTTCCGGGGCGAATTTGTCGAAATTCAGGGTGTAGGACGGCGTGTCATCGATGGGCCGAAAGCTGCCGGCGGAACCCTTCAAATGCAGGGCAACGTTGGTGAAGATTTGGCCCCCTTCCCGCACCGTCGTGCGGATATACTGTCGGGGACTCCGCTGCAGGGCTCGCCAGGCGCCGTCCGGAATTTCCAGGGTGACGCGGGGAATGACTCCATCGGCGAACAGATCTTCCCCAGGATTCTTATCCGACTTGCGACCGGTGGGTGAGGTGACCGCCTGGGCGAGGGCGACGGGTGGCGCGGTGGAGTCATCGGGCGGCGACGACGGCAGGGGCGCCGCCAGGGGAATTGGCAGCGGTGTATCGGCGGCCGGCGGCAAGTCGAAGCGAAGGGCAGTGGCTTTGCGGTGCGGCCGCTGGATCCGCGCCGCCGGGTGGTGGTGCCGGAGGATTTGAGCCACCACCGCCAGCACCACGAGGCCGCCGAGCAGGAGGAGGCCCAGGCGACGACGCGAACGGACGGACGTCGGGAGCGGAGGAGGATTCTTTGGGGTGCCCGGTGCGACCATGTTTGAAGATACGTTGGGGCGGCCAAATGTTTCGGGAAA
Source organism: Verrucomicrobiota bacterium (assembly GCA_043732975.1). GTDB lineage: Bacteria > Verrucomicrobiota > Verrucomicrobiia > Limisphaerales > UBA9464 > CANIZL01. The sequence goes on along the minus strand of JAYTHD010000118.1, from coordinate 5,183 downwards.
ATCCGGGGCCCACTGCAAATATCGCATCAACCGAGAACCCCGAGTTGAGGAACCGCAGATTCACGCGGATTCACGCCGACACCCAACGGGTCAGGAAATTCAAGCCATCACTCCCTGGCCTCTTCCAGTGGCAAAAGCGGGCCCAGCGTAGTTTCCAAAAAAAATCTGCGGATCCAACCCACCTTTCAACGTCGGTTTCGAGGCTCACGCCGCTTTGGCCGGTGCGCCAGGCCGGTGCGGCAAGCCAGTGCGCTTGGGAACGGGTTCGCGGTGAGGAGGAAACCAGACCGTCAATGGCGGGAGTTGGGACGAACTTCGCAGCGTTCCCCAGGCCGTCGCTGGTAAATTAATTTTTTCCGCGGACCCCTAGCCCGTCTGCAGTACCCCCACCAGAGCCGTGCACAGGCGGCTGCGCAGGGCGGCCGGCAGGTATTGCACCGCCGACTCACCCCAACGAGCCAGTCCGGCCGCGGGGCGACCTGCGAACCGGTGGAACCCCGCATTGCCCGTCAACGGCGGCGCGCCCCACACATACATGCGCTCCATGGTGTAACCCGCCGCCTGGCTTAGTTGCACAAACTCATCCGGCGTGATCAGGAAAAGGTGACCGTCCGCATCGGGTTTGAACTGATCCTTTTCCAAGGCGGTGAAGTCCTTCACCTGCGACCAGGTGGGCAACCGATTCCGAAAAAAGGCTCCGTTGGGAGTCGTGAGTAACAGGCGTCCACCCGGTTGGAGAAATCGCCGCAACTGAACCAGAAAATCCACCGTGTGCGCCACGTGCTCCAGGATCTCGCAGGCAATGACCAGATCAAAACGGCCGATTTGGTCCGGATCCAGGTCGAAGAGGTTCCCACCCAACTGCCGGACGGACGCAGCATTGCGAAAGTGGATCAGGCTCTCCTTCAAATTCTCCGCCCGCAAATCGTTCGCGGTGGTCGTGCGGCCCGCCGCCGCGAGGACGGCACACAGGGCGCCATCTCCGGAGGCGACTTCCAACACGCTTTTTGCCGGCAGGGCCAAGGCGTCCTCGATCGCCAACAACGCCCGCATCCGTCCGAACGACCAATACGAAGGCGGCCACGCAGGCCGAAAATTCCAACCTTGAGGATCTTCACCGCCGCGATCAACAAACGGCCGAACCGCACTTAAGCCGGCCGCGGAAACTTGCTGGAAACGGGCCCAAGGGAAATGAGCCCGTTGAAGAGTGACAGCCATGCCGAAGTTAAATTATATAAATTTGGTTTCTCGACGCCCCGCAGAAAGGAGACATCGCATCGGCGAATTCGCCAACCTCGGGCCACCTTGCTACGGAGAGCCGTGGAGGGCAATAATTTTCAGGGTTTGCCGGCCGGGGCGACGGGCCTTGGCGGTCGGGTGATCCCAATCGCGACAGCGGCGAGTGGGGGCATGGGAATGGGGTCCAGCAACTTCAAGTTGCCTGGCTCTCGATGAGACTCTCGCCATCGGTTTTTTGGCCAAAGGCCAGCAAACAGGTGGAGCGAGTCTCTGACGAGCTAGGCCCGATGACGAAGTCAGCCCCCAGCGCGGGTGCCTCGAGGGACTCTCGGCCCACCGGTTTTGTGGCCGGAGGCCAGCAAACAAGGTGGAGCGAGTCTCTGACGAGCTAGGCCCGATGACGAAGTCACGCCCCCAGCGCGGGTGCCTCGCGGAGACTCTCGCCCACCTGGGAATCCTCACCCAAAATCATGGGAGGCCGCCAGATTCAGGGCGCCATAATCCAATCGCTCCAGCACCTTGGCTTGTATGTGAATCGTCCGGTGACGCAGTTGTATGATGCCTTCCGCCACCAGAAACGGTTCGTTCGTGATCAGGAGACGTTGGGATTCGAAAAGATCGGGGGCGACGATGAGATTCATGATCCCGGTTTCGTCTTCCAGGCTCACGAAGCAGACGCCTTTGGCCGTGCCGGGTCGCTGACGACAGATGACCTGGCCGGCGACCCGGATGCGTTCGCCGCCGCGCGCATCCGGCAGATCCGCGGCGCGCCAGAAATTCGCCGGCAGCCGGGGACGGATCAATTCCATGGGATGGGGCCCGGTGGTCAGACGGAGATGGGAGTAGTCGGCCTGGAGTCGCTCCGCCGCGGACATCCGTCGCAACGGGGTCCCTGCCGGCGGGGCCGGCGACTCCTTCGTCGGCCCGGGTGGAATCTCGAAAAGTTCACCTTGGCGCAACGGACGCTCGACCTCCCACAGGGCGGCACGACGATGTTCCGCCCAGGCGTTGAGGGCGCCGATGTTGGCGAGCGCGCGGCGTTCGGCGGCATCGAAGTGGGTTCGGGCGAGAAAATCGGTGAGCGAGGTAAAGGGCGACCGCGTCCGTTCCGCCAGCAACTCATCGACACTGCTGCGGCGCAGGCCATCCACCTGCAGCAAGCCGAGCCGGAGGGAGTCGTCGTCGCCGACCGTGCAACGCCACTCCGACCGGGCGGCACAGACGGGTCGCACCACGATGCCGCGACGTTTGGCGTCCTTGATCAGGGTGGCGGGCGAATAAAAGCCCATGGGCTGGTTGTTCAGCAGCGCGGCAAAGAATTCCGGCGCGCGGTGAACCTTCAGGTAGGCACTGGCGTAGGCCAGCAGGGCGAAGCTGATGGCGTGGGATTCGGGAAAACCATAGAGCGCAAACGAGCCCACAGCCTTGGCAATGCGCTCCGCGACGTCGGCCGCGACCCCGCGCGCCGCCATCGCCGCCCGGAGTTTGTTCGCCGCCCGGAGCATGCGCTCGTCGGAACGGTGAAAACTCAGGGCCTTGCGCAGTTCCTCCGCCTCCGCGCCGCTGAAATCCGCCATTTCCATCGCAATTTGCAGCATTTGTTCCTGGAACAGCGGGATACCCAGGGTGCGCTCCAGAATCGGAATCAAACGCGCGTCATAATAAGAAACGGCTTCTTCTCCCGTGCGACGTCGCAGGTAGGGATGAGCCAGATCGCCCTGAATGGGCCCGGGACGGATGATCGCCACCTCGACCACCAAATCGTAAAAGCACTTCGGCTGCATCCGCGGCAACGTGGCCATCTGGGCCCGGCTCTCGACCTGGAAGACCCCGATCGTCTCCGCACGGCACAGCAGATCGAACGTCGGCCCGTCATTTTCGGGCAACTGGGCGAGATCGATGGGCCGGCCGCGTTGGGTCGTCAACGTGACGGTCTCCTGCAGGGCAGCCATCATGCCCAGACCGAGCAGGTCCACCTTGATGATCCCCAGATCCGCACAATCGTCCTTGTCCCACTGCGCCACGATGCGTCCCGGCATGGCGGCATTTTCCAGCGGGACAAAGCGGTTCAATCCACCCTGGCAAATGATCATGCCGCCGGAATGCTGGCCCAGGTGGCGCGGCAGCCCGGCGATCTGGGGGTAAACCGTGGTAAAAGTCGCGGCCCGTGGGTGCTCGGGCGGCAGGCCCGCCTGCTGCAGTTGGGCCGCGAAATCCATCGTGTCGGCGTGATCTCCGCCGCCGCCGAAAAGAGCGGAGAAACGCTCCAAGATGTCCGCCGGCAAATTCAAGGCCTTGCCCAGTTCGCGGGCGGTGCCCCGCCCACGATAGGTGTGAATGGCGCCGGTCATCGCCGCGCCATGGGGTCCATAGCGTCGATAGACCTCCTGAATCACCGCTTCGCGTCGCTCGCCGCTGGGCAGATCGATATCGATGTCCGGCCAGCCCTTGCGTCCCGCACTGAGGAAGCGCTCGAAAAGCACGTTGAATTTGACCGGATCGACGGCGGTGATGCCCAGACAATAACAAACCGCACTGTTGGCGGCGCTTCCGCGTCCCTGGGCGAGGATGTCGCTTTCCCGACAGAACCGCACGAGTTCCGCCACGATCAGAAAGTAGCCCGCGAATCCCAGTTGTTCGATCAGGGCCAGTTCCTTCCGGAGCAACGCCGAAACCTTCGCCGGCACCCCTTGCGGATAACGTTTCGCCGCGCCGCGCCGCGCCCATTCCTGCAGGACGCCCGGCATCGTCTCGCCCGCCGCCACCGTGTAGGCCGGGAATTCGTAGCCGAGATCCGTCAGTTCAAAGCGCAGGCGATCGGCCAGTTCGACGGTGTTGCGGAGGGCGGACGGTTGATCGGCGAAAAGCGCCGTCATGGCGGCGGCGGACTTCAGATGGCGCTCGGCGTTGACGGACAATCGGTCGCCCGCGAGGTCCAGATGGGTGTGTTCGCGCAGGCAGGTGAAGACATCGGCGACCCGCCGACCGTCCGCGGTGGCGTAGTCGACTCCGTTGGTTGCCAGCAGGGGCAGCCGGTTCGACACGGCCAGCTCGACCAATCGGCGATCCCACCGGGCTTCATCGACCCGAAGGTGACGCTGGACTTCGACGAAGATCCGGTCGCGGCCAAACGCCTGGGTCAAGTGCTGGATCACCGACTCCGGCGAGGCGATCACCGGTCGGGAGGCCCGGGGTCGCTGCAAGAGGGATTGTACCAGCGGTCCCTCTTCGCCGCCGGTCAGAGCGACGAGTCCGGGGCTGAATTCGGTCAATTCGGACCACTGGACGGCGCCTTCCCCCTTGTCGGCCCGCAGATGGGCCCGCGTCAGGAGTTGGCATAAGTTCTGATAACCCACACGATTCTCCACCAGCACCGGAAGCACCGTGTCATCCTCCAGGCGCAATTCCGCGCCGACGATATCCCGAACGCCCTGACCGAGGGCCGCGGTGCGAAAGCGCGGACTCCCGTAAAGCCCCATGCGGTCGCAAATCGCGACCGCTTCCAACTCGAGAGTGGCGGCGGTCGTGGCGAGCGCCTCGGGCGGGGACGCACCCCGCAGAAACGAAAACGCGCTGCGCGCGTGGAATTCGATGTAGCGGGGACGGCTCATCGGTCAGGCCGCCGCCCAATGGGCCGGGGGATGGGCCGGCTTTCGTTCGCCGGGCGACGGCGCCATCCTGTCCGGCGGTAAAGTGCCAACGCGTCGTTCATTGTGCAGTCTCCTCTCTATGAACGGCCGGGAGGTGTTGGGCACGAAGAAAATCAGGCCCCAACGCAATCGATGGCAACCTTATCTCACCATTTCGCCCCTCTCGTGAAAACTATTGAACGTCAGTGGTGTCTTCTCGTCTGACTGAGTGTTGGTTGAAAGGTGTCCGCTAAGGGTTGGCAGAGAGGTCTTGCTTGGCGGCGTGGTGCGGGCACCGGGTTTCCAGTTGGCCAC
>JAYTHD010000117.1:0-32319 GCA_043732975.1 Verrucomicrobiota bacterium | reverse complement strand
GGCGGAGCAAGGGCATGCCGACGCTCAGTACAACATCGGCCTTATGTACGCCATTAGGCAAGGCGTGGAGAACGATCAGGTCGAAGCCGTTAAGTGGTTCTACAAAGCGGCGGAGCAGGGGTATGCCGCCGCGCAGTGCGCACTCGGCATGATGTACGCCGACGGCCAGGGGGTGGAGAAGGACTGCGCAGAAGCGGTGAAGTGGTATCGCGAGGCGGCGGAGCAAGGGCACGCCGACGCTCAGTACAACCTCGGCGTTATGTACCGCGACGCCCAAGGCGTCGAGACGGATCAGTTCGAAGCCGTCAAGTGGTTCCGGAAGGCGGCGGATCAAGGTGACGCGAAGGCCCAGTATAACCTCGGCTTCATATACGCCACTGGGCAAGGCGTGGAGAAGGATCAGGTTGAAGCCGTCAAGTGGTTCTACAAAGCGGCAGAGCAAGGAAAAGCCAGCGCGCAATTCAACCTCGCCTTTATGTACGCCGACGGCCAAGGGGTCGAGAAGGATGACGTCGAGGCGTACGCTTGGTACAACCTCGCTTCAAAAACGGATTCCGATTCCGCGAAGAATCGAGACCTCCTTGAAAAGCGGATGTCTCCCCAGCAGGTCGCGGAGGCGCAGAAGCGCACCAAGGAACTGGGGGCGCAAATCGAGGCGAAGGCCGGTAAAAGGTAAGGATCGACCACGGCACCTGCCGCCGGGTGGTCCGTTTGCCGTTGCCGACAGCTTGGGCGCTTTCCGCCAAGTTTCTGCCATGGGGGACCTGCGAAGTCTGGCAGGACCGCGGCGGGCGCTTCGGGAACATCAAGGGAACCTCTTACCGACGGGATCGTCGCAGGGTCCGCGAACAGGCCGCTCTCTTTCCGCACGAAATAAAGACAAAAAAACCCCCAAGTAATGAGCGACACCCCGGTGGGCTTTTCGCTTTGAAGGGCTCCGGATCCCGGCACGTCTCCGTTCACCCTCGCCGCCGGATCCGACGCCTTGGCGGGCCGTCCTGGCGTCACCAGTGGGGTTGCGCGTATGGACTCCATCCACGGTCACCGATGGCGCCCCCCGTCAAGGAATCTATTCAAAACCGGCATTGAAGCGGGTTACGCGCAAGTGACCTCTAACGATATGTCTCATCAAAAATCAAAGCCACACACGAAAGCCGCCCCTCGGGCACTCAGCGACCTCGCTGCCAGCGTGACGAATGCGCCGGGAATTCTCGAAGTGCCCGTTGACGTACTGAAAGCAGCGAAGCGCGCCGGGCGCCCCCGAGTACCCGCCGACGGGATGGGCAGTGTAGGGGGCGGCGACTGCTACGAACCCCGGGCCACAGCGTCCGGGTTATTTGCGTCCGGCTCTCGCCGCTCTGGCCATCGGGTCGGAAGCGACGGGCGGCCAAGTACCGGCGCGACTCTGGGCAGATCGGATTGGTGGGGCGCCCGAAAAAAAGCGCGACTTTGTGAGTCGCGCTGGGGAAGCTCCAAAAAGTTACAAGGTGATTTGCTTCCGGGCCTTCGACGCCACCAGCTTGCGACATTTGTTCCTAACGTGACTCGTGAAGCAAGAAAGAGTAAGGGCCAAGTTGTCTTTTTGAGCCGGGTAAACAACGTCGCGATACAGCCTTTCAATTTCGCTGTCAAATTGCCACTTTGCCTCTTTCGATTTAGTTAGACTCCCTTCATGAGGCTCCGCAAACTCGAATAACTCGAACCATTTCGCCAGCTGGGCTAGCTGTTCGTTTGAAACAAGCCATTCGGGATCTGTATTTTGCTGCATGCTTCATCCTCTATGCTTTGGTCCAGCTTTACCTTTGCGGCGTGGCGGTACTCCAGAGCCATGTCAAATAGTTCTGGCGCTCCGCAATGCGGAAACTTTTCCCTCGCGCCCTTAAGAATCCTCAAAGCAAAATCAGCCACCTTTATAAAGCAGGCCCAGTGTTCGGCTGATTTGGCTGGATCTCCAGACAGTTTCGCCGCGAACGAAATAGCCCTGTACATCGGACGGATCACCTCTCGAACTGTGTTCACGCGAAAGCTGAATTCCTCGCAAGAGGCTGGCTCACTAGCTTCGAGTGAATTCAGCTTTTCCTCCATCAGGGTCAGCTCGTTCCAATTGCTCTCCATGTAGAGAGCGCTATCGAGCGATGGGCATTCAGTGTTCACACATGAACACTGTCACACTTTTCACGGCTACGCCAGACTCGTAACGTGTTGAGCACGAACAGAAATCTAATTTTTTAGCTATGTTCGTGCCGCTTTCGCGCCCCCAAAACCGCTCCGCCGCCTCCGGGCCCACCAGCTCCCGGTAGCGCGTAAGCAGGATCTGCGGCGAATTCCCAAGCATCTCCGCAACTTTCCCAGCGCCCTTGTCCCGGGCCATCAGGTAGGACGCGGCCGTGTGTCGCAGGAGGTCGGCCTGCCAGCGGATCCCAAGGTGTATCGCCAGCTCCCGGCGGCGTCTCCGGAGCGTCGATAGGGCTCCGTCGAAGAATTGGGCCTGACGCGGGCTTTATGGTTTCAGATTTCTCATTGATTTCCAACGGTTTACAAACTGCAGGAACCACGCCATCGAGCAGCACCAACGCCCTCGCCGCCAGCGGCACGATCCGGCGCCTGCGGACCTTGCTCGTTGCGGCATCGATGGTCACCAGCCCCCGCCCGAGGTCGACAGATTCCCACGTCAGCCGGGCCAGCTCGTCGGGCCGGATGCCGGCCGGCATTCATTGAGATTCAATGGCGGGATTTCCTGGCGTCTTGGTGGCGTTGCGTGGCTGTCAACTGGCCGGTTTCCCCTGAATTCCAGACATCCGCAAACATACCCGACTTAGGGGGACGTGTTAGCGCTGGGAGTTAGCGCTAGCTGGGGTGTTCTATCTTAAAACGTTGATATTCAACGTTGGTAGCGCGCACGGGAATCGAACCCGTCTTTCAGCCTTGAGAGGGCCGTGTCCTAACCGATAGACGAGCACGCCAACGCCGTCACCCTTAAAGGCCGGCTCCGGTGGTGTCAATCCGCCTTGGGCGGCCGGATTGCACAATTGGGTGTTCGACATAATTCTTCTGACGGTCGGTGGGCTCACGCGGAGGCACGGAGACGCGGAGACGCGGAGAGGCAAGTAAACCATTCCCGGGGACAGCCTCCGACCCTTTCTCGGCTGGACTTCTTCAACACCCAAGAGCGTCAAATCACGTTGTTTTCCTTCAGCAGAAGATTCCTGCCTCCATCCCGTTTGCGCAATTGCGCGGTGGCCTGGCACTTGCCGGCGGACGAGGTGTCGTGCGGTGCGGCCGGTGCATTCGGGAAATGGAATCACGAAGGGGCGGTTCTGCATTCCGACCCGATAGTCCTCGCGAATGGGGGTGCGCTGGCATACCTCTGGCGTGGGAAATGACAGACTTGGTTCACGATGCGATTGTCCTGGGGGGCGGACCGGGCGGCAGTACCGCCGCCGCGTTTCTGGGTTCGACGGGTCGACGGGTCGTGCTGCTGGAGCGCGAGGTTTTTCCGCGGTTTCACATCGGGGAATCGCTGCTGCCGTATACCTGGCCGATGTTTAAGGAACTGGGCGTGCTGCCGGCGCTCGAGGCAGCCGGATTTCCGCGGAAGACCGGTGCACAATTTCATCTCGGCAATGGACGGAAGTCGCTCAAGCTCGTGTTTCGCGAAGGGTGCTTCACCCGGGAGGGCGAGACGTTTCAGGTGGAACGGTCGGTGTTCGACGACATCCTGCTGAAGAATGCCGCGGCCCGGGGAGTCGATGTGCGCGAGGGCTGGGAGTGCCGGCGTGTGGAAAATCCGGGGGATCGGATGGTGGTCGAGGCCACCGATCGGGACGGAGCGAGTCATCGACTGGAGGCGCGCTATGTGGTCGATGCCACGGGCCGGACCAATCTGACCGGCAATCAGGAGGGTACGCGCGTGTGGCATGCGAACCACCGGAAAGTGGCGGTGTTCGCGCATTTTTCCGGGGTGTTCCGGGAGGCCGGGGAGAAGTCGGGGGATACCATCGTCGTGCGTTTGCAGGACAAGTGGTTTTGGTTTATCCCGATTTCTGCGACCAAGGTGAGCGTCGGCTGTGTGCTGGAGGCGGCCGAGTTCAGTGCCGCGAAACTGCCGGCGGCGGAGATTTTTCAGCGCCTGGCCGCGGCGAGTCCCGAGGTCGCCCGGCGGATGAAGGACGCGACGCCCGTGGGAGAATTCCGAACCACGGGTGAGTTTTCCTATTACAATCGGCGGTTGGTCGGCCCACGACTGATGCGGGTGGGCGACGCGGCTGGGTTCATGGATCCGATTTTTTCCGCGGGAGTTTTTTTGGCAATGTTCTCCGGCAAATTGGCCGCCCAGGCGATTGAGGGATCTTTGCGATCGCCCTGGACTTCCCGCTGGCGTTTCTGGCGTTATGAGCGGCGCACGTTTGGTGCCTTGCGATTCTACTGGGAAATGGGGACGAAGTTTTACACGCAACCCTTCATCGAAATGCTCATGGAACCCCGCGAGCGCCTGGACATTCCGGCCGCAGTGAACGCCGCGCTGGCCGGGGAGTTGTCGGGCCGCTGGGCGATCCGGTGGCGCATGCGCGTCTTTTTCGGGCTGATCCAACTTCATGCGCGCCGCCCGTTGGTGCCGCGCATTCGCTTCGATTGATCGTGACTCTTCCTGCCACCGCGACGGTGTTCCCGGCGTGGTTTCTTCTTGTCCGTCGCCGCACCATTTTCCGGGCCGTGGCGCTGGGGTTGCTGCTGACGGGTTGTCGCTCGGCGCCAATGCCCGTGGAGGAGACGACACCGGTTGCGGCAGTACGGCACGAAGGGCAGGCCGCGTGGACGCCGGCGCAGGGTCAAGCGGCAGTGGTGATCGATTTGCAGTTGTGGACCCGCAGCACGGGGGAAGCCTCGCTGGATGTCTCCAAAGCCGGGTTGCCTTTTGTCGCGGTGCATCTGACCCGGCGTGGCTGGCGGATCGAGGCGGTCACCGGCGCCCGGTATTCGGCCCGGGGCGAGCCGCCAGCACGGGTGGGCTGGCTCCAATTGGCGACGGCCCTGGCCGGTCGACGGCCAACACCCCCGTGGCGGATGGAGCAAAAGGTGGATGGAAATTGGCGCCTCTCGAATGCGGGTTCGGGCGAGAGTTTTGATGGTTTCCTGACGCCATGAGACGGTGGCTCTGGCTGCTCCTGATCCCCGTGATCGTCGGCCTGGCACGACTGCGTTTTGATGTCGACGTGCTCAATCTGCTGCCCGGGGACTTGCCCGTGGTTCGTGGATTGCAGTTGTATCAACGCCATTTCGCCGGTGCGAATGAATTGATCGTCACGGTCGAGGGCGACGAATCCGAGCGGACCGAGGCGGCGGCGAAATCCCTGGCGGAATGGCTGCGGCGTGAGGTGCGCCTGGTGGCGGACGCCCATTGGCAATCGCCCTGGCTGGAGCATCCCGAACTGGCGGCGGAACTGGTGGGGCTGGCCTGGCTCAATCAGCCGCCGGAACTTTTCCGTCAAATCACCAATCAACTGGCGCAGCCCGAAAAGGTTCTCGCCGAGACCCGTGAACGTTTGGCGAATTCGATGTCGCCCGAGGAAATCGCACGCTCCAGTTTTGATCCGTTCGGCCTGACCCGGTTGCCGCTGGCGGGTTCCGAACTGGAATCCTTTGGACGCGGGGATCCAATGTTTGCGGCGTCCGACGGATTGTTCCGGGTGATCTTTGTCAAACCCGCCACGCCGCTGGGGGGTTATCCGGAGTGCGCGGCCTGGATTGCGGCGGTGCGCCAGAAAATTGCGGCGTGGGAAGCGAGCGAGGGAAAGGGCGCAGTGCGGGTTCATTTCACCGGTCGTCCAGCTTTTGTGGCGGAAATCGCGGCGGGCATGGAGCGGGACATTCGCAACTCTGTGCTGGGAACGCTGGTGATCATCGCCCTGCTTTTCGGTTGGGCGTACCGCTCGTGGCGTCCGCTCCTGTGGCTGGTGGTCCTGCTGACGGCGACGCTGGTGGGGACGCTGGCTTTGGGTGGATTGTTGATCGGCACGCTGAACGTGGTGAGTCTGGGATTCGCCGCGATCCTGCTCGGACTGGTGGTGGACTACGGATTGGTGGTGTATCAGGAGGCCCTGGCCAACCCCGGACAAACTGCCGCCGAAGTGCGTCGCCATTCGGGTTCGGGAATTCTTTGGTCGGCGATAACCACGGCCGGCGCGTTTCTCATTTTAAATCTCAGCGCGCTGCCGGGGCTGGGTCAGCTCGGCACGTTGGTCGCTTTGGGAATTGGCGTGGGCGCGGTGGTGATGACCTATGTCTTTTTACCCATCGTGCTGACGCGGCTTGATCGGGCGAGTGCGGCCGGCAGTTCCGTCCCCGGTCCGAGATCGCCGGAGGCGTCGCCGTTCAAGCGCTTTCGCTGGGGACCGCTGATGGGAACGGTTTTGGTGCTCGCGGGGTCGGGGGTCATTCTGATGCGTGGTTTACCGCCGGTGTCGCACTCGGCGGATCCCTTGCGTCCGTTGCACAGCGAGGCTTACACGGCGGCGGAGCGGTTAAATGAACGTCTGGGAGAACATCGCATTCCGTTGTGGTTGGTCATCACCGGGCGCGACGAATCGGCCATGGCTCGGCGACTGCAGGCCTTGCGTCCGATTTTGCAGTCGGCGGTTTCCAACCAGGTGCTTTCCCAGGTGTTGTTACCGGATCTGTTGTGGCCGCAACCGGAGAATCAGCGGTCGAACCAGGAGACGGCGCGCTGGTTGGTTCACGAGTTGCCGAACCTGCAGGCCGCGGCGACCCGGGCGGGATTCACGAGCAACGCCCTGTGGCTCACCCGCGAATTGGGTTCGGTGTGGTCGCGGGCTGGGGCCGGGATCCAGCCGGTCTGGCCCACCAATGCGGCGAGTACGTGGACTCTGGAACGATTCGTCGCCCGCGGTGGCGAAGGCTTCCTGATTGCCGGTCTGGCCTACGCCGGCGACGGCGTCCAGTCGGAAAGGGGCCTTCCGAAATTGATGCAGGAATTGTCGGCCAACGGTGCGTGGATGACCGGCTGGACGCTGCTCGGGGAAGCCTTGCTCGGACGTGTCGAGGGCGATTTGGGCCGGGTGCTGGCGCCGATGCTCGCGTTGCTGCTGCTGTCGCTCTGGTTCGCCTTCCGCCGTTGGGGCGAAGTGTTGTTGAGCGTGGCGGCGTTACTGGTCGCGGCGTTGGTGCTGCTGGTGGTGATGCGACTGGCGGGCTGGTCCTGGAATCTTCTGAACTTCATGGCCGTGCCGTTGCTGCTGGGTTCGGGCGTGGATTATGGCATCCACCAGCAACTCACCCTGCGGCGCTTTGCCGGCGATCAGCGGCGGGCGTGGCAGTCGACGGGCCGGGCGTTGTTGCTGTGTGCCGCGACCACGGTGGTGGGCTTCGGCTCGTTGGTCAGTTCGGGCAATGGCGGCCTGGCCAGCTTGGGAGCCGTCTGTGCCACGGGCATTGCGGCGAGTTTTCTGGTGGCCGTCGGGCTGTTGCCGGGTTGGTGGCTGGCGATCTACGGCCAGGGTGGGGACAAGGCGCCGGATCGGCCGTCGACCCTTTACGGCCGCTGGGCTTGGCAGGCGGGTTTGCTGGCGGTGCGGGTGCTGCCCAGTGGCCTGGTGACGCTCGTCGGTGGTCTGGTGGCACGGGTTTACTGGGGGTTGCAACCGGCGCGGCGCGGCGTGGTCGTCGAGAATCTCCTGCCGCTCTGCGGAGACGATCCGGCGCGGGCGAACGCGGCGGCTTTTCGTCTGGTGAAAAATTTCGCACGGAAGGTGACGGACCTGTGGCGGTTTGAAGGTGGCGGCGCGGTGCTGCCGGCGTTTCGCAAACTGGAGGGCTGGGAGCGGTTTGAGGCCGCGCAAGCCGGTGGGCGGGGCGTGTTGCTGGTCACGTTGCATTTGGGGAACTGGGAACTCGGCGGTCCCATCCTGACTCACAAGGGGCATCGGCTCCTGGCGTTGTCGAATCCGGAACCGGACTCGCGCCTCACCCAGTTGCGTCAGGCGGCGCGCGCTCGTTGGGGCGTGGAGACGCTGATTGTCGGCGACGAGCCGTTTGCCTTTGTGGAAGTCATCCGTCACCTCGGCCAGGGCACGGCGGTGGCCCTGTTGCTGGATCGTCCGGCCGGGCGAAATGCGGTGGCGGTGGAACTTTTCGGTCGCCCGTTTCCGGTTTCCAACGCCGCCGCCGAACTGGCCCGCGCTTCCGGTTGTGCGGTTTTGCCGGTGGTGATCCTCCATGACGGCGTCGGCTACACCGCGCGCATCCTGCCCGAGGTCGGCTACGATCGCGCCGCCTTGGGGGATCGCGAACGACGGCGATTGTTCACCGGGGAAATCCTTCGTGCCTTCGAGCCGTCCCTCCGGCAGTTTCCCGACCAATGGTATCATTTTGTTCCGGTCTGGCCGCGAACCGGTGCGCCGGAAAAACGATCAAAATGAAACGCCACGACGCATGAAAGACCGGACCCGCCATTTCCTGAAAGCCATCTTCCTGCTGGTGACGGGTCGGGAGTTGCGCTCGGCGGGCCGCTTGGCGTTCCTGGTCCTGGCCGGGAGTTGGCTGGCGATTGCCCGCGCGGCGGATGCGTCGACCGCCTTGGATTCCTGGCTCGCCTCCCAAACCAATCTCGTCAGTTGGCAGGCGGCGTTCACTCAGACTCGGATGTTGAGCACCTTGAACCAACCGCTGACCACCCACGGCCGGATCTGGTTTGTCGCCCCCAATCGCTTCCGGTGGGAACTGGGGGATCCGCCGCAGACGATCGCGATCCGGCAAGCCGCAGACATGTTGATTGTCTATCCAAGATTGAAGCGGGCGGAACGTTATTCGCTGGAGGCGGCCGCGCTCGGGCCTTGGAAGGATGCGGTGGCTTTGCTTGACACCGGATTTCCGCGCAGCCGGTCCGATCTGGACGCGGGCTTTACCATCAGCGGGGTGAGCGAAACAAATGGACTTCACACGGCGACGCTTCGCCCGAAGTCGGCCACGGCGCGGAAGATCATGCCGGAGGTTCAGCTCACTTTCAGCATCGCGGATCAGACCCTGCGGGCGACGCAACTCCGTTTCGCCGACGGGTCGACGATGCGGAATGACTTTGCGCAAATCGTGACCAATGCGGTGATCGCCGACGATGTGTTTCGGCCCGCGCTTCCCCCGGACTATGTGATCAGCCAACCCGGGACCAAGAAGGCGCGTCGATGAATCCGGACGCGGAGGTCGAATCGTTTTCCCATGCGCTGGCCCAACTTCCGCACGGTCCGGAATTCCGTTTTGTGGACCGGTTGACGTCTCTCGAACCCGGGGTGCGTGGCGCAGGGGAATATACGGTGCGGGGCGATGAGCCGTTTTTGCGGGGGCATTTTCCAGGAGACCCCCTGATGCCGGGGGTTTTGTTGCTGGAGGCCGCGGCGCAGTTGGCGGGTGTGGTGGCGCAGTGCGATCCGGCCCGGCCGCCGTTGCCGGGACTCAAGCTCACCGGCCTGCGACAGGCGAAGATCCTGGGATCCGCCCGGCCGGGGGATGTGTTGACGTTGGCGGCGGAGATCGGGGCGCGATTGGGCAATCTGGTTCAAGCCCGCTGCACGGTCCGGCTGCGCGGTGACGAATTGTTGCGGGTGGAGATCACCCTGGCAGGATCGGTGGGATCGGAAGCGGCCGGGTCCGAAGCGCAGGCGGCCAGACGGACGGCGACGTAGCTCTTGGTAAAGCCGAGCCATTTTTCGCGCAGGATCCTGCAGTCGGGAAACAGCGCCTGCATTTCCTCGCCGGTCAGCAACCGGACCTCGTTGAGAAAGCCTTCGACCTGCGCCGGGGTGGGTCGGGTCATCAGTCCCCACACAGTGAAATAGCGAATGAGTCGGGCCTGGACGGAGCGCGGGAAAAAATGAATGAAGGGCGTCAGCAGATGTGGCTCGATGAAAAAGCTTCGCGCCGGGGTTTGAATCCAGAGGGAGCGTCCCACACGTCGTGCTTCCGCAGCAAAGGCCTGCTGCCGCTCGTAGGTGCCCACATGTTCGATCACCGAGTTGGAGAAGACGAGATCAAACGCCTGGTCCGCGTATTCCAGTTTGCAGCCGTCGCCCACGACGCAGTTGAACCGGTCGTGGACCGGTCCGGAGAGCCCGGGGATGACGTGGGGATTCAGCAGGGTCACGCGGTCCGGAACGGGGGTATCCAGCCAGAACCAGTAGTAGCCGCCAACATCCAGGGTTTTGGACTCGGGCTTGGGGGAAATGACCTCCAGAAACCATTGAATTCTGCGCCTGCGAAAACGACTGGAAAGTAAGCGATAGACCGGGTAGATCGAAGGCATGGAGCGGAGGAGAAGGCGCTGCGATCAGCCGCGGTACACGATCATCACACCAAAATCCGTCAACAGCTTTTGGGTGCCCATATCGATGTAGCTGTAGTTGATCGGGGTGATGCTCACGATGTTGCCGTCCCCCAGTTCATTCAAAACCTCGCTGACCTTCGCATCAAACAAGTCCTTGCCGACCTCCTTGCAATCCGAGTGACGGATCGTTTTCACCTTCATCCCCGGCTTCGCCTCTTTGGCGGCGGCATCCAGCGGTTTGGCGGCCTTATGGATGAGCGGCTCCGCGGGTTTGCTGCTGAACGGGACGGCGATGCGCTTCTCCGACTTGGCCTCGGCGGCGGGCCGGGCCTCGCCCGCTTCCGTCGCGGCAGGGATGGTCAGGGGGCGGGCGCACTTCGGACATTCAATCTGTTCTCCTCCGGCCTCCGATTCGACTTCCAGATCGGTCGCGCAATGCGGGCACTTGAATACGATGTCCATGCCAGATGAATAATCATATTTTGTGGTCAAGGGAAGCCTGATGAGCGGGACACCACATTCCGGTCGCCCTGTGTCTTTCCGTTGCGGATCGGCCCGGACCGAAGTAAACACCCAGTCCGCCGCGCCGGGCTGTCGCTCGGGGAGGCGTAAAACAAAGCAGATTCAATCGTGAAGAATCCTTCACTCACTGTCGGGGTCGTCGGCGCCACGGGTGCGGTCGGCCAGGAACTTATGCGTCTCTTGCACGAGCGGAAGTTTCCGCTTCACCAACTCCGCCTGTTCGCGTCCGCCCGGTCCGCGGGCAAAAGTGTCGATGTCCGCGGCAAACAATACACGATTGAAGAAGCCCGGCCCGGCGCCTTCGCCGGCGTGCACCTCGCCTTTTTCGCCGCGGGCGGTGCCGTCACGCGCGCTTTGGCGGCCGATGCTGTCCAGTCCGGTTGCCTGGTCATCGACAAAAGTTCCGCCCTGCGCATGGATCCCGACGTCCCGCTGGTGATTCCGGAGATCAATCCCCAGGAGTTGCGCCGGCACAAAGGCATCGTGGCCAATCCGAATTGTTCCACGGCCATCACCCTGATGGCCTTGTGGCCATTGCACGTGAAATTCGGTCTCAAGCGCTATTTCGCGGCGACCTATCAATCCGTGTCCGGCACCGGCGCCGAGGCGGTGCGCGAACTCCAGCAGCAGGTGGTGGCGCACGTCCGCGGCGAGGCGATCAGCAAGAGCGTCTATCCGTACCAGATCGCCTTCAACTGCATTCCGCAGATCGATTCCTTCGGGACCGACGGCTATACCGGTGAGGAGAACAAGATGATGTTGGAAAGCCGCAAGATCATGGGCCTCCCGCACCTGAAAGTCTCGGCCACCTGCGTCCGCGTCCCGGTGGTCCGGGCACACTCCGTGGCCGTCAATGCGGAGTTCGAGCGGCCGGTTTCGGTCGCGGAGGCCCGCGAAGCCATCGCCGGATTCCCTGGTGCCGAACTGGTCGATGATCCGGCGCAACGCCGTTATCCCACGCCTTTGGATTTCGCTGAGAAAGTGAAGGCTGGTGTGGGTCGGATCCGCCTCGACACCGCCCTGGACAACGGGCTTTCGTTCTGGGTTTCCGGCGACAACCTCTGGAAGGGTGCGGCGCTGAATGCGATTCAGAACGCGGAACTGATGGTGCGCGAAGGGATGCTCTGATCCTGGGGAAAGGGCGGCGCTCCCGGAATTTCGGAGTGGCCGCCGGGTGAAATCGGCATTGGCAGGGCACCGATCCTGGTGCTCAATACCCAGGTGTTCACCATGAGTACCCCCCGGTCGCCGGCCGTTTCGCGTCGTCGTTTTCTTTCCCAGGTGGCCGTCACCTCGACGGTGGCCGCCTGGAGTGGTTCCACGGAGAGGGCCGGTTTGCGCGCTGCAGATCCGGATCTCAGTCGCCCCTCTCCCCTCAAGCTGGGACTGGTCACCTACAATCTGGCCAAGGACTGGGACGTCGCAACGATCATCAAGAATTGTCGCGAAGCGAAGTTCCAAGGGGTTGAGTTGCGCACCACCCATGCACACAAGGTGGAGGTGGACTTGAGTCCGGCGCAACGTGCGGAGGTGCGGCAGCGCTTCGCCGATTCGGAGGTGGAGCTTTTCAGTCTGGGGAGTGCCTTTGATTTTCACACACCGGATGCAGCGAAATTGCGGACCGACATCGAGGCCACCAAACGGTACCTGCAGTTGGCGCGGGACGTCGGTGCCACGGGCGTAAAGGTGCGGCCCAATGGATTGCCCAAGGAAGTGCCGCCGGAAAAGACGCTGGCCCAGATCGGCCGTTCCCTGGACGAATTGGGGCGGACAGCGGCGGATCTTGATTTGTCTGTCCGGCTGGAGGTTCATGGCCCGGAGACACAGTTGCTTCCCAACATCAAGGTCATCATGGATCACGCGCCCAATCCGCGGGTCAAGGTCTGCTGGAATTCCAATCCCACCGATATTTCCGGAGCGGGCTTCGACGCCAACTTCGATCTCGTCCAGGCGCGGATTGGGGAGGTTCATCTGCGCGATCTGTTCCACGCCGATTATCCCTTTCGCCGGTTGTTTGAACGTCTGACGGCCTCGGGCTATCGCGGCTACACGCTGGCCGAAATCCCGGAAAGTCCTGACCCGGTTCGCGTCATGCGGTATTTCCGGGCCTTGTGGCTGGCCTATCAAAACCTGCTCTAAACGGTCACGCGTCGCGTGGCTTGCCGAGGGCGGGACCGCTGCCAGTGTCGGCGACCCGGAGCGACCCGGGCCAGGCGTTGTGGCTGTCCGTACATCGAACGAAATTCCGCAGAGTGTATTGCGCCCGCGTCTTTCCGCGATGCGGGCGATGGGTTTGGTGTTGCGCTATCTGGGCCGGCGTCCGGGTTGGTTGGCGCTCTCCATCGGCCTGCTGTTGGTGAACATCGTCATTGAGCTGACCATTCCCCAGCTGCTCGGTGGGGCCATTACCGGGTTAACTCGCAATCCGCGCGCGGCCGGCCTGCCGGCGGGGACGGCGTATTCGTTGGGGCCGACACTGTGGGTCCTGACGGCGCTGGTGACGTTGCGCACCCTTGTTGGATTGATTCTTGGGCCGATCCGCAATCGCACGGCCTTGGAAACATTGGGGGATGTGCGCTGTGCGGTGTTCGATGCGCTGCAGCGGCGGCCGTTTGCGTGGCATGACAATGCGCGCCTCGGAGAGCTGATCTCCCGGGCGGGCACGGACGTCTACCGGCTCCAGGAATTGGTTTTTGTCTGCCTGCTATTTTCCATCGATGTCATCGCCGGTTTGGTCGGGACGTTCGTGCTGATTTTCCGGCTGAGTCCGCTGCTGGGCGGCCTGACCCTGGCGGCGATGATCCCGACCATTGCCGCCATGGCCTTTTATGCGGTCCGGCTGCAACCCCGCTGGCGCAAGGTGCATGAGCGGCACGGGGAGATGAGCACGGTGCTGCAGGAAAACATTGCGGGGGTGCGGGTGGTGAAGGCCTTTGCGCGGGAAGCCGGCGAAGTCGCGCGGTTTCGCGAGCGTCGGGACGCCTTCCTACGGGAGTTACACGACGCCGTTAACTATTGGGCGGCGCGGGTCCCGTTCGCCCAGTTCCTTTTTGGACTGGGAGTCCCGCTCGTTCTCTGGGTGGGCGGGCGGGAGGTGATCGGCGGCCGACTGCTCCTGGGGCAACTCGCGACGGCTGTGTTCTACCTGCTGGCGGTGGGCGGGCGCATCGGAGTGATCGGCCAAATCACGAGCATCCTGCAGAACGCGGGTTCCGCGGCCCAACGTGTGGCGGAGCTGTTTCTGGAGGAGGACGAGGGAACGCTCGTGCGGGGGGCCGCCGTCGCCGGCGCAAAGGCTGACCCGGTCCTGGCGGGCTCACTGCGTTTTGAAAAAGTCTCCTTTCAATACGATCGGATTCCGTCGTTGCGGGTGGAATCGGAGTCCAAGCAGGCCCCGGTGCGGCCGGCGATAGGTTCCGGGGGACCGCGTCCGGTGTTGATCGATCTGTCCTTTGAAATCGAACCGGGGCAGACCGTGGGCATTGTGGGGCCGACGGGTGCGGGCAAGAGCACATTGCTGGCGTTGATCCCGCGTTTTTACGAACCGACTTCAGGACGGATTCTGTTGGGCGGTCAGGATCTGCGCGAACTGGATCGGACGGCACTGCGAAACGCGGTGGCGATGGTCTTTCAGGAGACGTTCCTGTTCAGTGCGACGGTGGCCGACAACATCGCCTACGGCCGCCCGAAGGCGTCGCGGGAGAAAATCATCCAGGCCGCCACGGCGGCGAGAGCGGACGGATTCATCTGCGAACTGGCCGCGGGCTATGACACGGTGATCGGTGAGCGCGGGATCTCTTTGAGCGGCGGGCAGCGACAACGGCTGGCGCTGGCCCGGGCTTTTCTTTGCCAGCCGCGAATCCTGCTGCTGGACGATGCGACGAGTGCGATCGATGCGGAAACCGAGCGCGACATCCAGGTGGCCACGGAGGAGCTGCGACGCGGACGGACGACCTTGATCGTCGCCCAGCGCGCGAGTTCGGTGGCCGCGGCGGACTGGGTTTTGGTGCTGGATCGGGGACAATTGGTGGAGCAGGGGCGCCCGGCGGAATTGCTGGCGCGGTCGGGGCTGTTCGCAACCCTCTTCGCCCATCCCGGAGCTGAAGTTCCCGCGTTGTCGGAGAAGGTCCACTGATGGCCGCCACGCACGACGACATCGCCCTGGACGAGGAATTTGCGCAAAGCTCACTGCGCGGATCCCTGTTTCGGCGTTTGTTTGCCTTCACCCGTCCTTATCGCCGGCTATTTGTCCTGAACCTGATCCTGACCTGTTTGGCGACCGCGTCGGGATTGCTGGGACCCAAGCTGATTCAATTGGGCATTGACCGCCATCTCACCCACTGGGTCGATGCCGCCGCGGCGCAACGAGGCATCCTGGTCATCAGTGGGATTTATCTCGCCAATCTGCTGGTTGGCTGGGGATTGTCGGTGATTCAAGTGCGTTCGGCCGTCCGGGTGGGGCAGGGGGCGATGAATGACCTGCGGCTCGAAATCTTTGAGCACATCCAGCGGCTTTCGCTGAATTACTTCGATCGCACCCACCAGGGGCGGATCCTGGCGCGGGCGGACACGGACGTGGATTCACTGGACCGGGTGTTGACCTGGGGAGCGACCCAGATGCTGTCGAGCCTGATCACGCTGGCGGGAGTGGTCGGGCTGATGCTGTGGGAGGATTGGCGGCTTTGCCTGGCGGCGTGCGGCGTGATTCCCGTTCTGGCGGGGCTGACGCGGTGGTTTCATCGGCGGGGCCGGGAGGCGCATCGGGCGTTGCGCGGGACGATGTCCCGACTCGGGGCGGCGATGGCGGAAAACATTTCGGGAGTCCGCGTGGTGCAGGCGTTTGGTCGGGAACCGGAAAACCTGGATCGTTTCACCCGGTTGCACGCGGATTTCACCCGGCGCTGGGTGAAATCGGCCCGTGTCTTCCACACCTACATGCCGCTGGTGAACCAGGCGTTCGGACTCGCCACTGCGGTGGTGTTGGGCTACGGCGGTTGGCGGGTGCAACATGGCGAACTCACGGTGGGTGCGCTGGCGGCGTTCCTGCTTTACCTCGGGATGTTCTTCGGCCCGATCCAAACCATGGGGGATCTCTACAATGCCTTTTTGTCCGCCGCCGCCAGTGCCGAACGGATCTTTGTCCTGCTCGACACCGAACCGCAGGTCCGGGATCGACCGGATGCCGCCGTACTGCCCCGGGTGCGCGGGGCGGTGACGTTCGAAGAGGTTTCCTTCCGCTACGACACCACGCCACGGGATCAGTGGGTGTTGCGGGATTTGAGTTTCTCTGCGCAGGCAGGTCAGACCATCGCGCTGGTGGGTCACACGGGTTCGGGAAAGACCACGGTGATCAGTCTCCTCGCACGCTTCTACGAACCGGTCGCGGGGCGTGTGCTCGTGGACGGCCGGGATCTGCTGGGGCACACGCTCACCTCCTGGCACCAGCAATTGGGAATTGTGACGCAGGAGAATTTTCTCTTCAGCGGCACGGTTATGGAAAATCTGAAATTTGGCCGGCCGGAGGCCGCGGATGCGGAGGTCATCGAAGCGGCCCGACGGTTGGGGACGGATGAAATCCTCGCCGGACTGAGCGAAGGGTATGCCACCAAGGTGGGTGATCGTGGCGGGACGCTATCAGCGGGGGAACGCCAGTTGATGACGCTGACGCGGGCCCTGGTGGCGGATCCCGCCTTGCTGATTCTGGATGAGGCCACGAGTGCCGTGGATCCGCGGACGGAGGCCATCATTCAAAAGGCGTTGGACCTTCTGTTCATCGGCCGGACCTGTTTTGTCGTGGCCCACCGTTTGAGCACCGTGCGCCGGGCGGATCAAATCCTGGTCCTGGATCATGGCCGGTTGGTGGAGAGCGGGACTCACACCACGCTCCTCGCGTCCCGGGGCCGCTACGCGGTTCTTCACGCCGCGTTTGTCGGTGCGTGAGGGTCGGCCCGGTGGCTCCGCGGTCGTGACGGCTACTTGATGCCCTTGAGCCGCTCCGCCCAAACCTTGTACAATTCCACCGTGGCGCGGACGTCGCGGACGCAGTATTCGGCGATCTTCCGATACTCGCCGGCCGCGAGCAGGTCGTTGACGTCCATTCCGGTCACGCCGTGGCTCTTGGGCGATTCAATGCCAAAGGCCTTGCAGTAGAAATCCAAGTTGAAGCGACGGGCCGCCCCATCGCGTCCGCTGACGCTGTAGAACGTCAACTGCTCGGCGATGTCGCAATGGGGTTCGACCTGATAGCGGTAACCGAGCCAGTCGCGCCGACTGATCGGGACGTTGAGAATGGCGGAGCGGAGGTAGAGAAACGGGACGTCGAACCCGCGACCGTTGAAGGTCACGATGCTGTCGTAGCGTTTGGCCACATCCCAGAAGGCGGCCAGCAACTCCGCCTCGTCCACCTGCGGCGCGAACTCGATGCCGTCGATGTGGATCGCGGCCGCATCACCCGCGCCGCCGGGGGCATCGTCGAGATCGCCGGCGGGTTCTTCGAAATCATCCGCCTGATAGAGCACCTGACCCTTGCCGGAATCGGCATTGATCATCGCGATGCAAACCACCTGGGCCGTGAACGGCCACAGGTTGAATTGCTGGGAGATCTCGGCCCGCTTGCGCGCCTTATCCTCCCCGGTGGTCTGCCGTTCCGCCTCACGGAAGAGATACTCTTGCTGGGCGGGGTCGAAATTTTCCAGCGGGAGCGAGGAAGTTTCGATGTCGAAGACGAGGCGGGGCATGAAGAGGAAGGCGCGGCCAGCGGTGACGGGTTCGCTGACGCCTAGTTGCCGTTCGCTTTGACGAACGCCTTGGCCTTGTCGACAAACCCATCCGGGTTCCGGGCGAAATCGCCGCTGTCGGTCTCGATCGCCAACCGGCCGGTGTAGCCGGATTTCTTCAATTCGGCGAACAGCCCGAGGTAATTCGACTGGCCTTCGCCGATGTGGGTGTCGTTGGCGACGTCATCGCCCTTCGCCGTCTTGGTGACGACCTTGTCCTTCAGATGGATGTCGAACACGCGGCCTTCGTACTTCCGATAGACTTCGGCGGCATCGAAATTGCCACTGGTGATCCAGCCGACGTCGAGGCAAACACCGAGGTGAGCGTCCCGGTGGCCGATGACCTGTTTGACGATGGCGGGATTGCCGTAGAGCGATTTGACCCCGTGATTGTGCACGGCCACGCGGATGTCGTATTCCTTGGCGAGTTCCTCCAAATTGTCCCAGATGCGGAAATCGCCGGGTTCCACGATGATCAGCTTGATGCCCATGAATTTTGCGAACTCAAAAAGGCGGCGGTTTTCCTCCTTTTTCAGGGAAGTGCCGGCGACGCCAAAGGTGTAGACGTTCAGCCCGGCGGCATCGAGCGCGGCCTTCTTCTTCTTCCATTCCTCCTGGGAGGAGGCGGGGTCGACGTGTTTGGCGATGACTTGAAGGTCCTTGATGCCGTGTCGCTGGGCAAATTCGATCACTTGTTCAAAACTGAGCTCGCGCAGAGTCCACGTCTGGATGGCGACCTGGGAGCTAAGGTCGGCGGCGGTGACCGACGGTGCGGCGGTGGCGACGGTGATCCACGCGGTGGCGAGCGCGGTGGCCAATCGAGAGTGCAGGGACATTTTCATGGAATTGATTCACCCCAAGCAAATGTGCCCGGCGGGCCCTCGTCCACTTTGGTTTTGCGGGTCCGGGGGAGCGGAAAAGCCCGTGTGTTTGGTCCGCGGTGGACTAAGGGAATCCCATGCGATTCCTTGTGACGGGGGGCGCCGGCTTCATTGGTTCCCACGTGGCGGAACGGTTGTTGATCGAAGGGCACCAGGTCACGGTGTTCGACGACCTCAATCCGTTTTATTCGCCGCGGCTGAAGCAGCTCAATCTGGCGGCCCTGGCGGTGACCGGCGGCAGTCGCTTCGAGTTTCTGCCGGGCGACATCACGGAGCGCACGACAGTGGATGCGTTGTTTGCCGGGCGCGGATTTGACCAGGTGATTCACCTGGCGGCGCGGGCCGGAGTGCGGCCTTCGTTGTTGGAGCCGGCCCTGTATCAACGGGTGAACGTGGAGGGCACGGTGAACATTCTCGAGGCGGGCCGGGCCTGCGGGGTGAAGAAATTCGCCCTGGCCAGTTCCTCCAGTGTTTACGGCACCAACGCCAAGGTGCCCTTTGCCGAATCGGATCCCGTCTTTCAGCCGATTTCGCCGTATGCCGCCAGCAAGATGGCGTGTGAGTCCCTGGGCCATGTGTACCATCAGGTTTATGGACTCGACATTGCCATGCTGCGTTTTTTCACGGTGTATGGCCCGCGGCAACGTCCCGACCTCGCGATTCACAAGTTTGCCCGGCTGATTGCCGC
Source organism: Verrucomicrobiota bacterium (assembly GCA_043732975.1). Classification (GTDB taxonomy): domain Bacteria; phylum Verrucomicrobiota; class Verrucomicrobiia; order Limisphaerales; family UBA9464; genus CANIZL01. The sequence goes on along the minus strand of JAYTHD010000117.1, from coordinate 13,122 downwards.
GGGCTTGCCCATTCCGGTCTTTGGGGATGGCTCGACCGAGCGGGATTACACGTACAGCGATGACATTGTTGCCGGGGTGATGGCCTGCACGCGGCGTGAGTTTGGCTTTGAGGTTTTCAATCTCGGGGAGTCGCAAACGGTGCGGCTCGATCATTTGATCGACCTGTTGGAAAGGGCCCTGGGAAAACCAGCGGTGATTGACCGCCAGCCCGCGCAGCCCGGAGATGTCCCGCGCACGTTCGCCGATATCTCCAAGGCCCGCGCGTGGCTCGGGTATGATCCGCAGACGCGCATCGCCGAAGGCATCCCGCGATTCATCCACTGGTTTCGTTCGGCGGACCGCTCGGCATGAATTTCCGGGCCGGAAGCCCGGTGTGGCGGCGGTGATTCATTCCTCCGCCCGCCCGCTTAGGGGAGCGGCGCCCCGCGGGCGGCCACCAGCAACCGATACCAATCCTCGCGGCTCAACTCCACTCGCGGCGCCCGGGTCAGGGCCTGGATGTCGGCGGGTTGCTGGGAGCCGATGATTGGCTGGATTTTTGCGGGATGCTTCAAAAGCCACGCCAGCGCCAACTGGGCGCGCGTGGCGCCGCTGGATTCAGCCAGGCGGTCGAGTTCGGTTCGTACGGCGTCCGGACGATACCCGCGCTGACCGGGCAGGAGTCCGTGCACCCGATCACCCAACAGACCGCCGCCCAAGGGACTCCAGGCCATGGGGGTGATTTTTTCCGAAAGGCATTGATCCAATGTGCCATCCTCAAGGGCGGCCAACTGGAGCAGGCTGATCTCGATCTGATGGACGCACAGGCGTTGCCTCAGGTGCTTTTGCAGGAGGGTGACCTGCGAGGGCCGGAAATTACTGACGCCGAATTCGCGGACCCGCCCGCTCCGTTGAAGGGTGTCGAAAGCGGTGGCGACTTCGGCCGGGTCCATCAAGTAATCCGGACGGTGCAGCATGAGGAGATCGACCGAGTCCACCCCGAGGCGTTGCAGCGAGCCGTCCACGCTGCGGAGAATGTGGGTGCCGCTGAAATCGTAGCGCCCGGGAACGCCGGCCGGTTTCCCGCCGGGGCGAATGCCGCATTTGGTGGCGATCACCAGGCGGGCGCGCAGGCCGGGAGATTCCTTCAAGGCTTCGCCCAGAATTTCCTCGCAACGCCCGCCACCATAAATATCCGCCAGATCCAACAGGGTGTATCCAGCGTCGACGGCGGCGTGGATGGCGCGTTTTCCTGCGGAGCTGTCGGGGGGCGGAACCGCTGCTTCCGAGCCAGCCAGGCGCCAGCAACCGTAAGCGACCACGGAAACTTGCAGCCGGGAGGATCCCAAGTGGAACGAATTCATCGCGGCAACCTAAGATACAGGTGAATCGCCGTCGACCGGCTTCACTTCGCAGCTCCGGGCAAAACTAAGGTGGGCCCGGCACGCTGACGGCCGCGGCGGAGCTGGGCGCCGGGACACCGGGCCGGATAATGGAAACGCGCACCGGCCGCAGGGCCGCCGGACGCGGGGCGAGTTGGGCTTGAATCAATTGGTTCGCGTCGCCGGTGCCATCTGTGCCACAACCCGGGCAGGCAACGGTTGTCGGCATACGGCCGTCCTCGGGTTCCACGTCAAAGCCGTAGCGAGTCCCGCAGAGGCAATCGATTTTGATATCCATGTTCGCAGGAATGTTTTTTCACCGAGGGGATGGCGGAACCTACCACGGATCATTCTGGCGAAGCAATCGGATTCACCTCGAATTTGCCGGGCTGCGGAAAACGTCCGGCCCGGGAAACAGCGTCGCGCCCGATGGAACCACCGAGGTCCCGGCGGGAGACTCAGTTTCCGGCGGGCAAGGGGACCTGCCCCGGGCGGGTCAGGTAGTAGAGAAGGTCGCGCATCTGGACGTCGGGGAGGCCTGAAATCAAGCCTTCCGGCATCATGGAAGTCTCCAGCAATTCCACCTTGGCAACTTCGGCTTTGGGCAGGATCACCAGCTCCGTGGCGGTTTGCAGTCGGTGGGCGGCTCCCTCGGAAGATTTCAAAATGCCCGTCAAGACACGTCCATCCCTGGTCTCGATGATCGATTGCCGATACTCATTGGGGACCACGGCGTTCGGATAGAGAATATTTTGGAGCAGGTAATCCAAATCAGAGCGATTCGCGCCGGTGATGTCCGGACCCACTTCACCACCAAAATCGAAAAGGTGATGACAGGCCGCACAAATCTGATTGAAAACCAGCCGGCCACGACGCGCGTCTCCGGGTTGCGAGCCCCCGGCCCAATAGCGACGTTTCGTGGCCTCGATCTCGGCGGTCATGTCGGCATTGCGTTCCTTCATGACGCCCCACACTTCCGTCAGTCGCCGACTCAGTTCGGGATTTTTGTGGTTTTGCAATTGCCTCACCAAATCCGCGCTCAGATCGCTCTTGGGGATTTTGCTGTCGCCAACCGCTTCGAGGAGTGCCGCCGCATAACCGGGGCGGGAAGCCAAAGTGTTGATGGCATCGCGCTGGTGGTCTCCCGGCCAGCCCGCATATCCCTGCAACAGCACTGCGGGAGTCCTGGGATCGTCAAATTGGGCGAGTCCACGCACCGCCGTGGCGCGGACAGCGGCGTCGTCACAGAGCACCTGGAGCAAACCCGCCAGATGGGGACTTCGTGCCCGCAACAGCGCCGTCAGGGCCTGATTGCGGTCGCCGGCCGGGGCCTGGCGATCACCGGCCAGTGCCCGGAGGGCGTCCTGAGCGCCGGAACTTCCGAAGGTGAGTCCCAAAAATTGAGCCAGGGTACGCACCTCGGAATCGGCGCTCCTGGCCAGGGCGGCTTCGACGTCGCTCCAGCCGGCTGGTGCGGCGGCACTGGGGCGTCCGGCCAGGGCCGCCTTGAGGCCACGCAGAATGTTCCTTTGAAATTCGACATCCGAGGATTCCTGGGCCAGGCGGGCCAGGTCGGCCAGGCCTTCACTGCCGGCGGCGGTCCTTGCCATTCCGCCGGTCACCACCAGCAACACACTCAGGGAAATGGATCGAACATCACGAATTGACGCCATGCCTCATGCTAGCGCAGTGCCGGTTGCGTTCGCCAGTTTCATCGAAGTTCCGCCTGCGATTGCCGGTGGAATCCCGGGCGAATAGAGTTGAACAAGTGCCGAACAGCCCGCAGGATTCCGGAGTAGGGAGTTCCTTGAGCTCGCAGGACCAGAATCAAACGTGGGACAAACGGGGGATCGAGAACCTCGACTCAAAGTCGTCGGGGGTTCCGACGGACCGAAAAGTAACGCGTCGAAGGATTTGTGAGTTGACTCAAGTGAACACCTTGCCTAGAAACAGAAGACAAATCTCCCGGGGGAATCCTTCCGGGGTGAGGCACGTGCAAAATTTATGAAGAAGATCCTGCAAGCCGCCGGCCTTGCGTCGGCCAGCGCCGCCATCCTCTCGGTCCCGACCCTTGCCGAGGGGGCGGGGAAGTGGTACACCCTCACAGCCGGCATTCGCGGCTTTTACGACGACAACATTTATACCGCGCCGAAGAATTCGGGGCGGAAATTTGCCAGTCCGGGCGTCGATATCACTCCGGGCATTGCCTTGAATTTCCCATTCGAGCAAACCAAGATCAACTTGGGTTACACCTTCGGGTTGCGCTATTTCGCTGACCGGGATCCCAACGGGGCGCGGAATCGTGACTACGACATGTATCACAATTTCGACTTGAACGTCACTCACGCCTTCAGTCCCCGCTACAAGGCGAGCCTGTATGACCATTTCTCGGTTTCGCAGGAGCCGGAGCAGTTCATCAACTCGGTTCAGTTCCTGGGCCGGGCGGAAGGCAACAACGTCCGGAATCTGGCCGGACTTGAGTTCGAGGCCCAATTGAGCGAGCTCTGGTCCACAAGCCTGAGTTACCAGAATGCCTATTTTGATTTCGCGGATGTCAATTACGCGCAGTTGAACCGGATGGAGCACACTCCGGGGATTCGCTTCAACTACCAGCTTTCTCCGACCACCGTTCTCGGCGTCGGCTACAACTACGAGGTGAACGATTATCGAGCGCCGGTGGCGCCGGTTCTGGTTGATCGTGATGTCACCACCCACCGGGTCTTCGGCTCAGCGGATCACTCCTTTACGGGCACGATTCAAGGAGCCGTCCGCGCGGGCGTGGAAATTAGCAGTTGGGACGCACCGGGCGTTCAGGACGAGACCAATCCGTACGTGGATGCCAGCCTCTCGTGGACCTACAATCCGGGTAGCTACGTTCAGGGCGGTGTGCGCCACGGACGTCAGGCGACCGACGCTTTCCTCTTTGGCGGCAACGACATTCTGGACTCCGAATCCACCTCCGTTTACTTGGCGTTGTCCCACGCGATCACCGCCCGGCTTCGCGGTACGTTCACGGCCCGATACCAGATCGGTGATCTGAAGTACTCCGGGGTGGCCACCTCGATTGAGACGGACAAGTATCTGATGTTGGGTGCCGTGGCGAGCTACAAGTTCAACCAGTACATCAGCGGTGAAGTCGCCTACTACTTTGATGATGCGCGTACCGATCACAAATTGGTCGTGGGCAACGGCCGCAGCTTCGAGCGGAACCGGATCTTCTTCGGTGTTCGGCTGACTTACTGATTATTGTCGCTTGCCTGATTGGTCTGATATTGCCATTTTTGGCTAAGGAGGCTGGAATCCCTTTCCTGCCTCTTTTTTTTCTAACGTATGGACTACACAAGACCCGCGACAGCTCTGCCGGTGGCCCCGACGGCCGGTGGCGCTGCCACCAGTGAGCAAAAGCTGCACTTTCTGGATTATTGGCGGATCATCCGCATCCGGAAGCTGATCATCCTGGCGGTATTCTTGTTGGTGGTGACCGTGGTTACCGCGGTGACCTTTGCCCTCACCCCCCGCTATTCCAGCTGGGTTCGGATGATCGTCCAAAAGGATCAGTTCGATTTGGATGTGATCCGCGCCAGTGGCGGCGACAATGACGTGGTCTTCTTCAACACCCAGGTTGAATTGCTGAAGTCGCGGGAGATTCTCGAGCCGGTTGTCAAACAGTTGAAGTTGAATGACATCTACGCGAAACGCGAGCGCTTCGCGGAAATGACGGTGGAGAGCGCGTTTGACGTCCTGAATGCGAACGTCGAGGCTGTCCCCGACCGGAACACCCAACTGGTCAGGCTCACCGTGCTGGATAGTGATCGGGCACTGGCCGCGGACATCGCGAACCAGATCGCCAAGGTCTACATCCTTTACCGCGGCAAGCGTCGTGAGACCAAGGAGCGGAGCGGTTTGGATTCGTTGAACGAGCAGTTTCGGGTCAAGCAGTCCGAGGTGCAAGTGGCCCAGACCAATCTGGACCGTCTGCGGGTCACTCTCGAGGTGCCCCAGAATTATGCGGAGCCCGGTGCCACGCCGGTGGAAACCATTGCCGCCATGCAGATTGCGCGCTTGGAGGCGGATCGGACGGCCGCCAAGGGGAATTACACTCGCTTGAGTGCGTTGCTGGCCAAATTGGAAGAGACCCCGGTGGACGAACTGCCGAATAAATTGAAGGACTCTGGGACCAGTGCGGAACTGGCCACTTTGATCAGTCAATACAACCAGGCGGAATTGCGACGTAAGACGGTCAGTCCGGATTTGGGACCGGAGCATCCGGATGTGAAGCGGTTGATGGAAGCGATGTCGACGCTCAAGGACCAGATCAGCCGAGAGGTCAAGGGAAGCATGGGGTACCTTAAGCTCAAGTTGGCCAGTGAAATGGCCGCGATTGTCGACACCGAAAAGGAAATTGAGACACTTCGCCAGAAACAGTCGGACGAAGTCAAGAAGTATCAGCCCTACGTCAATGAGCGACGTTTCCTGCAGACTCATGAAAAGATGCGTGATTTGCTGCAGATGCAAATCATGCAGGAGGAGGTCGGCTCCAAGATGGGTTCCTCACCGGCCTACGTGACCGACCGGGCCATTGCCGGAAATGCCCCGGTCAAGCCCAACAAAAAGATCAACATCGCCTTGGGCTGTATTTTCGGCCTGCTGCTCGGAGTTGGCCTGGCGTTCTTCATTGAATATCTCGATACCAGCGTCAAGACCATCGACGATGTCGAGCACGCCTTGGGCACTGCGGTGTTGGGCGTCATTCCCCAGAATGTCACGGCCCTGTTCAAGGAAGGTGCCGATAGTCCGCATGCCGAAGCCTATCGAGTGTTGCGCACCAACATCCTCTTCTCGCGGAAGGACCCGGGTGCCCGGACGATGACCGTTGTTTCCGGTGGTGCCGGTGAAGGCAAGTCAACCACGATTTTCAATCTGGCGACCGTGTTCGCCCAAAATGGAGCGCGAGTGCTGGTGGTGGACTCCGACCTGCGTCGCCCGAGTCTCCACAAGATTCTGGGTGTCTCCAACAGCATGGGTCTGACCAATTATCTTCTGCGCCAGAACAAGCTGGAGGAAGTGGTCCAGACCACACCGGTCACCGGACTCGATTTCATGCCGTCCGGCAAGTTGCCGAGCAGCTCGGTCGGCGTCCTCAACTCCGCGGCGATGCGGGAATTTGTGCAGGAAATCCGGAGCCGATACGACTTCGTATTCTTCGATTCACCCCCCATCATGGGTGTCAGTGATGCCTCCATTCTGGCGGCTGAAGTCGACATGGCCGTCCTGGTGGTGCAATACCGCAAGTATCCTCAGCAGATGACCCTGCGGGCCAAACAGATGGTCGAGAAGATCGGTGGCAAGGACCGCCTCCTCGGGGTGGTGTTGAACAATATCAACATCTCCCAGGACAGTTATTACTACTATTACAGCGGGTACTACTACGACTACTACTCCAAGAGCAAGGACAGCGAAGCGGAGTCCGAGAAGTCCGACAAGAAGAAGGACGGCTCTTCGGGCAAGGCCAGCGTGGAACTGAAGAAGAAATATTGAATCTTCACGGGCTTTGAGGTTCCAAGCACATACATGAAAATGAGATTTGGTCAGCTAACGTGGATCTGGGCGTGCCTTATTTCGACGCTGAGCGTCATGGGCTGTCTGGCCGCGCGGCCGGCATCCCCGGCCAAGTCCGCCCAGGCGGACACGGCTCCCAAGGTCGAACCCGGCTCCAAGCTGGAGGCCGGCAAGCCGATCGGAACGGAGTATCTGGCGGTCGGCGACCGGATCCGGGTCACTTACACCGATATCCCGACCCCGGTTCCCCCGACCGAGCAGCAGATTCCGGAGACCCGGAAAATCACTCTTCACCTCAATTTGGAGGTGGAATTCGTGGGCAAGACGAAGACGGAACTGGAGCGCGAAATCCGCGATCTGTACATCAGCAAAGGTTTTTACAAGAACATCAAGATCGATATTGACGTGCCGATCCGGACTTTCTACGTCGGTGGGGAGGTTCACAACCAGAGCGTTTTCCCGCATCATGCGAAATTGACCCTGACCAAGGCGATCAGCATGGCCGGTGGCTTCACTGAATTTGCCAAGAAGTCCAGTGTGCACATCCTGCGGGCGGATGGAACCAAATTGGATGTGAATTGGAAAAAAGCCATCAAGGACCCCAAGTTCGACCAGCCGATTCATCCGGGTGACCGGATTCAGGTTGATCGAACGATCATATTTTGATGATTGAGTTAATCGAAATCGGGGATCGAAAATCGGGGCGGCGCTTCCAATCGGACGCCGCCCCGATCCGTTTGGGCCGTCGAGCGGGCCTGGACATCGTGCTGCCGGATCCGGGGGTTTTCGATCTGCATGCCGAGATCGGGATGGACGCCGAAGGCTGGTACACCCTGCGGTCGACGGGACCGGCGATCGTGAGCGTCAACGATCACCCGGTGCAGCAACACCGGTTGCGCAATGGTGACGTGATGAGTTTGGGATCCGCCAAGCTCCAATTCTCGATTCGAACCGCCCCACAGAAGTCCATGCGACGGTATGAATACGCGGTATGGATCTTGTTCGCCGCCGTGTTGGGGGGCGCATTGACGGCCGTGCTGGGAATCGGTCGATGACCATGGAGCATTGATTGCTGCGATGGGTCCATCGCGGCGGGTGCCGGCCCGTGGGAAACCTCTCCGTTTTGTTTAACTCCGGGTGCGGAAAATCGATGACCTCGACTTCCCAGGCTATTGCAGGGTTCGTATGAAGTCGTCGGCCTGCCGGATCGAGGCATGCATGTCATTGATCAAGCGGCCGATATCCTCCTGAATGGCGCCGGCTTCGCCCTTCAGCGAAGCAATCGCCTGAGAATTCAGGTTGTGTTTCAGGTAAAGGACGTTGTCGTTGAGCTTCGTGAGGACGGGGTCCATGCTTTGTTCGGCGCGGATCAGGGCGGCATGCATCGTTTCGTAATGTGCCCGGGTGTTGGCGAGCTTGGATCGGCTGTCGGCCGCCAGAGTCGGGGTGGTGATCTGCTGGATTTCCTGCTCCCACTCGGTGAAGAGCGCACTGGAGACGGATTCGACGTCGCGGATACGTTTCTTCACGCTGGCCGAGCGGGATTTGGCGCGTTCGTGCTCCGTTTTCAACGATTCGTAGGCGGTCTCCAACTTGCCCCCGTTGAATCCGTAAACCGCCTTCAGTTGCGTCAGGGCATCCTGGAACTGCTGGCCGGCGGCCTTCTGTTCGTCGCGCGAGGCGATGATATATTTTTTGAACAGATCCCGCTTGGGAATGCCGAATTTCTCCAACATCGCGTACTTGGCACTGGCGCAACCCGCGAGGCAAGAGGCAGCCAGTAGGATACTCAGAAGGTCTCGGCGATTCATCACGGGGGACAATTCAACCACCGCCGACCGATGGGCAAGTCGGAGCGACCGGGCTTCAGCGGGGAGACAAGCCGCGGCCGTTGCTTCTCGATTTCCCGATAATTCCGTTTGCTGCCTGTCGCTACGACCGGGACAGTAGCTGCGGTTCGGGACGTAGCTCAGCCCGGTAGAGCACTTGGTTTGGGACCAAGACGTCGCAGGTTCGAATCCTGTCGTCCCGACCACTTTTCCCCCAGCGACACCGTACTCCCGATCTTTCGAAAATTTCTCAGGCAGATTTTTCCAACCCGTCCCTTTTGAGCAGGTACTCGATCCAGGGGAGATCGTCCGGGGCGGTAACTTTGGGATTCGGCTGGGTGCTGGGCACCAATTCCACCGCCTGGCCGATATATTCACAGGCGGCGGTGTCGTCGGTGATGCAAAGGCCCCGCTGACGGACCTCGGTCAATGCCCGGAGCAGGATAGCGAGTTGGAAACACTGCGGGGTCTGGACCGACCAGAGTTTGGTCCGATCGAGGTGGTTTGTGATGTGACGGCCGTCCGCGGACTCCTTCATGGTGTCGACCACCCGCTGGGCAGCGACGCTGGCGCCCATGCGGCGGGCCACTTCCAGACACTGCCGGATCAGCGCGACGGCCGTACAGGGGCGGGCGCCATCCTGAATGGCCACCCACCGGTTTCCGGCGCTGACCGCCTGCAGGCCGTTCCACACGGAATCCTGGCGTTCGCTACCGCCACAGGCCAGATGCCAGGGCGTGGTCAATGGCAGGGAGGACGCCAGTTCCTGGAAGGCCTCTGCCATGCCGGCTCGGGCCACCACAACGATCTCGTCGAAACCTGCGACGTCCAATCGCCGCCACGTGTGGGCCACGATCGGGGCGCCGGCGACTTCGAGGAAAAGCTTGTCGACCTTGGGGCCCATGCGGGTCCCGCGTCCGGCAGCTACAAGGATGGCGGCAGTCATGAGGAAGCTTGAGCGACGGGAGGCGGGTTCGACGAGGGTGAATTTTCCGGGACTTTCCTGGAACAGCGGTGTCAAACGGAGCCTTCGGGGAAGAATCCGCCGTGAAACTGTTTTACACGGGAATCCTGTTCCTGAAACTTGAGAACGATGTTGAGATCATTCTGCCGACGCCCGTCCGATTGCGTGGATTCAGGCTGGGACGCAGGGATACCCGGGTCGCCAGGACGTTTGCGCGTCGCGTCGCCGTCGGGATCAGCGACGTGGCCGAAGTCCCTGGCGCTCGCCGCCTGGATGCCTTTGCTGGCGGGTGGATTGGCCTTGGGAACGGCGCGTGCCGCCGAGGTTGAGGATTTTCTCTCCCACGATTTCGGCTGGGTGCTCGCGCAGCCACAGTTTGATTTGGGCACGGCGTATACTGACAACCTGACCTACACCCGGGGAACGGCGACCATCGCGGACCTCTCGACGACGTTGTCGCCCGGGCTGCGGTTACGGCGTGGCGATTTAACCGGCAACAACCTCAAGCTCGAGGTGACGCACGATGAGGTCTTGTTCCTGGATCACACCGACAACGATTACCGGCAGAATCACTTTAAAGGTGTGGGTCGATACGGGACCGGACGGATCTCGTTGGACGCGACGGAGACCTACGAGCAGTTGTCCGGGTTCCTGGGCGGGATCATTGGGCAGGGTGGCATTCTCAATACGTCCCCCCGCAACCGGGACGTTTGGTCGGGGACGATCCGCGGGGCTTACGACTGGACCGAGAAAACCCAGTTGACCGCCGATTTCTCGCACTATCAGACGGACTGGGCGAAGGATGTGGCGCTCTACGACTACAGCGTTTTGCGCGGGACGCTGGGTGGCCTGTACCGATTGACCGATCGGATCCAGTTGAGTTCCGACGTGTTTTACGGCCAGACCGGAGTCTCGGCCAACCAGGCCAACCAGATCCGCGGCACGCCCTCGGCGGTGTACGGTGTCTTTCTGGGGGTGCGCGGTCAGTTCACGACCCGCATTTCCGGCAGTGCCAAGGTCGGTTTCGAAGATCGAAGTTTTTTTGAACCCGCCCACCGAAACCTTGTCGTACCTGCGTTCGACTTCGATTTGAGCTACCAATTCGGTGAGTCCACCGCATTCACGCTGCAGTACAGCCGCCGGACCTCACCTTCGGTCAATTTCGGCGGGCAAAACGTCACCTCCGGAGTGGCGATCCTGGGGGTGCTCCATCAACTGGACGCGGCTGGGCGGTGGTCGCTGCGGGGGTCCGTCACCTACCAACTGGCGGAGTACGACAATTCGGCGGCGACCGGCGTGGCCAGCAATGCGCGTACCGATGACTTTTATTCCACGGAGGTCGGCGTCCAATTTCGTCCCCGTCCCTGGCTCAAGGCGTCGCTGGGCTATGCTTTTGAATACTATCATGTGGATTTTGCCAATCCTTTGCTTACGCTTCGTAATCTGACGGGTTACCAGGCGAATCGTGTATTTATGAATCTTTCGTTCGGGTTTTGACGGTTGTATGAAAATTACTTCGTTTTTCGGCGTGCCGGGCCGCCTGGCGGTCCGTCGGTTGCTTCAGATCGTTGTTCTGGCGGTTGCGACCCAGTCAGGGTTGGCGCAAGGGGTCGCGGCGGTCACCCGCAAAGTGGAGCCGGGCGACGGATTGGTCATTTCTGTCGACGAGCCCGACTTGCAAAAAGTGGAGAAGAAGGTGGATGCGGACGGTAAGATCAGCTTTCCGTACCTGGGCGAGCTCGACGTGAAGGGGAAGACCACGACGGATATCGAGAAGCTCATCCGGGACGGTCTGGACAAGGATTGGATCATCAATCCCCAAGTCTCCGTGGTGGTGGCCGCTTATGCGGAAAAAGTGGTCGTGGTGAAGGGCTTCGTCAACATGCCGGGAACGGTGAAGATGCCGCCCGATCGCAAATTGAGCCTGGAGGAGGCCGTTTCCCTAGCACACGATGTCAGTCCGAAGGGGAATCGCCATCGGGTCCAGTTGTCGCGCAATGGGGAAACCAAGACCTACGATCTGGATAAACTCTCCAAGGAAACGGATTCCGACAAGAAGGTCTATGTCGAACCGGACGACGTCATCAACGTCCGTGAAGGATTTTTCTGAAATCAGGCGTCTCCATGGATAACAATTTTTCCCCCACCGGCACCGTGCAGCAACCCGAGGAGAATCGGTTGCGCATTTCCTGGCATGTCATTTTGGAGCGGCGGTGGTTGATCATTTCAATCTTCTGCCTCTCCGTGCTCGCCTCGCTCATCTGGGCGTTCCAAGCCACCCCGATTTACGAATCCGAGGCAAGATTGCAAGTGGATCCGGAATCTATCGGCGTTTTGACCATTCGCGAAGGGCCGGCGGTGAACCTGCAGAAGGACACGGAGTATTTCCGCACCCAGGAACAGAATCTCCGAAGCCGCTCGTTGATCGAAAAGGTGGCCCGCAAGTTGTCGCTGAAGGACGACAACCGGTACAAGGTCGAACAGGACTGGCTGCAGGCGGTGCGGGATGACATCACGGTCGAGCCGGTGCGGATGACCCGTCTGATCCTGGTGCGCGTCATGCATCCGGACCGCTTGAAGGCGCGGGACATCGCCAATACGATTGTTGACTACTTTCTCATCGAGAACCTGGATCGGAAGCGGCAGAAATCCTCGGAAGCCCATCGATTGCTCAAGCAGGCGGAAACGGACGCCAAAAATGAGCTGACCCTGGCCTACCAAAATCTCGCGAATTACCGGTCCAAGCAAAAGGCGGCTTCGCTGGAGGAAAACTCGGACGTCGTGACCCGGTCGTTCATGCAGGCCAAGGAGCGGTATGAGACGATGAAGAGTAAATCGGACCAAGCCAGCAAGGTAGCTGAGGGAGCCCTGGAATACCAGAAGACGGGTCTTGATATCGCCCAGTTTCCCGAGATTGCCGAGGACCCGCAGGTCGCGGCCCTCAAGAAGGAACTGACTTCCGCGCTGGCCAGTTTTGCCAGCATCACCAATCGGTATCGGCCCCTGCACACGAAGTACAGCTCGGCGGCCAAGGCCATCGAATCGTTGCGGGAGAACATCGCCAAGGAAGCGGGCCGGGTCTTCAACGGGCTCGCCACCAAGGCCGCCTTGGAGAAGCAGAACGCGGAGAGTCAATTCCAAACCTACAAGGCTGCGGAAGTGGACAAGCAGAACTTGAGCGGCCTAAGGGTTGACTATGACCTCTACACGCAGAACCGCGAACGGGCCGAGGCGATTTACAAGGTGCTGGTGCAAAAGGTCAAGGAGTTTGACCTCGCGCGCAATGACGTGCTGCAGAACATGCAGATCATTGACCCGGCGATCGCCGGGACCAAGCCGGTCAAACCGCGGAAGCCCTTAATCGTCACGGGTGGCATTTTGGGTGGCTTGGGCCTGGCTTTGGCGCTC
>JAYTHD010000116.1:0-7250 GCA_043732975.1 Verrucomicrobiota bacterium | reverse complement strand
CCGGCGAATGTCATGACCAGGACGGGGTGCATCGAACCTCGGGGCGAATTTACAAGGTGAGCTATGGGGATAGGAAACCGACACCGGCCCCCGATCTGGCAGCGTTGGCATGGCGCCAATTGGTGCCCTTGCTGGTCCAATCCAATGAATGGCTGGCACGCCAGGCACGCCAGGTGTTGGCGGATCGCGCCGCCGCGGGCAAGGACCGGGTGGCCATGGCTGCCGAATTGAAACGCGAATTTGGTCGTCAACACACGCACGCCGCCCGGCTCCGGATCATCTGGGCGCTCAATGCCGTGGGCGGCGCGGACGAAGCCTGGCTGCTCGAACGGGTGCGCAACCACACCCGCGACATCGACGAACACATCCGCAGCTGGGCCATCCGATTGCTGGCCGAGCGGAATTTGTCCGGCCCGACTTCCGAGCAACGGCTGACGGCGTTTGTCGACGAGGCCCGACGAACTCCTTCCGCCCTCGAACGATTGTACCTGGCATCGGCGCTGCAACACCTGCCCCTCCTGGAACGTGGAAAACTCGCCCGGCCGTTGGTGGCCCACGGGGAAGACGCCACCGACCACAACCTGCCCCTCCTGCTTTGGCAGGGGATGGAACCCGTCGTGGCGACCGATCCCGACACAGCCGGGGAGCTCTTCGGAGCCAGTCAAATTCCCCTGCTCCGGCAATATATCGTCCGGCGCCTGGCCGAGAACCTCGAGACCGCACCCCATTCCTTGGAAAAGCTTTTCGTCCAAGCTGCTTCCGGTACGATGACGCAGACGGACCTGCTCCGCGGCATGATCGAAGCCACCCGCGGCTGGCGGAAGACGGTCGCGCCTGCAGGTTGGACTGCCTTCGCCGGCCTTGTCGCCTAGCATCCGGATCCCCGCACCCTCGCTGATCTGCAGGATTTGAAGGTGCTCTTTGGCGATGGCCGGGCGTTGGACGATCTCCGTTCCGTCGCGATGGACAGCCACGCCGGCCCGGAGATCCGGCGTCGGGCCATGCGGAGCCTCTTGGAAAACCGGGCGGATAATTTGATCCCGCTGCTCAAACAGCTCGCCGCCGACACCACCCTCGCGTCCACGGCGCTGGTCGGTTTGCTGGAATTGAACGATCCGGACGCCCCGGCGCTCGCCCTGGGCAAGTACCCGTGGCTGGCGGCCGAGACGCGCCCGCCGCTCCTCAATGCGCTGACGACCCGGCCCGCCAGTGCCCGGGCGCTGCTGACGGGTGTCGCCGCGGGCAAGGTACCAAAATCCGACCTGACCCCTTTTCACGCCCGACAGATCGCCGGCCTGGGTGACGCTGCTCTGACGCAACAATTGTCGGAGGTTTGGGGAACCATCCGCCCGCCCAGCGCGGACAAGCGTGCGATCATCGAACGATTCCAAACGGAATTGCCACCGACGGCGATCGCCCGGGCCGACCTCACGCATGGACGCCAACTCTTCCAACTGACCTGTGCGCCCTGCCATGTTTTGTATGGGGAAGGGGCGCGAGTGGGACCGGATCTGACGGGCTCCGGACGCTCCAATCTGAGTTATCTGCTGGAGAATGTCGTGGATCCCAGCGCCGTCGTGCCGGCGGAGTTTCGAATGAGCATTGCCACTATGAAGGACGGCCGGGTGTTGAATGGAATTGTCAGCGGGCGCACCGAACGGACCCTGCGACTGCAGGGTCTGGGCGAACCGGTCGTGCTGGAAAACCGGGAAATTCAATCAGTGGAAACGGCCGCCCAATCGTTGATGCCCGAGGGCTTGCTGGAAGGGTTGCCGCGGGACGACGTCCGCGACCTCCTCGCCTACCTGATGCACCCCCAACAGGTGCTGCTAAAATAGGATTCCGTCGACGCCTCGCACGACCGCGACACTTTCCGGGAATGAACCGCGGATAACGCGGATAACGCAGATACGGGCCCTCACTTTTCGAGTTAATCCGCGTCCTCCGCGCCATCCGCGGTCAAAATTCTTCGGAAGTGTCGCTGGAGTGCTCATTGCGATTTCTGCCGGGCCGGATTCGCCCGCCGGAGAGGGAATTTATTTCCTGAACTTTTATTGAAAAATCTCCGTTCGACGCGACGAATCCTCCCTTGTGCAGCTTTCATATTTCAAGTCCGCGGGGATGGCAGTCGCGCTCGCAGTCGGAATGCCGCAGGCGTTCGCCCAATTGGAAGTCGACCTCCTCAAGCGGGCGGAATTCACCCAAACCGCCACGGGGGCGCCAGCCTCCGCGGGATTCGTCTTCCGGGGCGAGGCACCGGGCGACAGCGGTCTGGGTTTGTTCCAGAACCTTTCCCTGAAAACCCCGGGCGGAACCAGCCGGGTTCCAGTATTTGATGCCGACCTTAACCTCTTCGTCGTCGAGGAACACGCCGCCACCGCGGCCGCCTTGAATCAGACCTTCGGTCCGGGCACCTACACCGTCTCCGTCACCGTCGGCGGCTTCCCCTTCACCGGCACCCTGGACCTGCCCGCCGACGCCTATCCCCCGGTGCCGACCCTGCCGGCCGGGCTCTGGGCGCACCCGCTGGTCGTCAAGGCACCGATCACCCTGAGTTGGACGCCGTGGCCCGGGCCGCGGGTCGAGGGCGATATGATCCTCCTGCGGATTGTCGCGGACAACGCGGAGGTTTACACCAACGATCTGGACGGTGACGCCGATCATGACACGGTGTCGGCAGATAGCTTGCCCGCCGGAAAGACCGTCACGCTGCAATTGGAATTCCGTCGCCTCGTCGTCCAGAACGCCGGCGGCCTACTCCCGGGTTACGGCCGTTTCGCGGCCCGGACCACCGCCACCTTCATCACGACGGGCGATGCACCCGTGGACACCCTCGCTCCCGCACTGAGCGTGGTCGCCCCGGCCACGGGCCAGACGAATCTTCTCCTTAGCTCCCCGGTCATCTGGCAATTCAGTGAATCCATGGATCCCAACTTCGCGGCCATCAACTGGAGCCCCAACGTGGATCCCAGCCTGGTAAAATTTCAGTGGGTCGACGCAAACCGCACCTTGATCGCCTCCTACACCGGAAATTTCCCGGAAGGTGAACGGATCGATTGGACGCTGAATGCCGCGGGCGGCGAGGCGAAGTTTTTCCGGGATGCGGCCGGGAATCGATTGGCCGGCGCTCCCAGCAGCGGGTTTTTCTGGATGCCCGGTGTCCCGGCCAATGGCTGCCCTGGAGCCACGCCGGTGGAAGCGGCCAAGTTCGGTTTGTTCAAGGAGGTCCACTTCGGCCAAACCGCCAGCAGCCTGCCCCAACCGCTCGCCACGGGCGCCGGCCGGGTCTTTGCGTTTGACGGCAAGCCCGACCCTTTGGCCACGCCCGTGCAGCGCCTCGTCACCCTCGAGTTCCCTGCGCCACCCGCACCACTGCCGCACAAACTAAACGCCTTTATCTATCCAGCCGCGGGCGTGGCCACCCTGGCCCAGACCTATAACACCCCGGAACTCCTGGATGCCGCCTATCCCCCGGTGACGTATGCCCTGCAGGAGCGTTTGACGGACGCCACCACGATCACCGGCACCGCCCTGCTGCAACTGACGTCCGATTACCCGCCCATTCCTCAGTTCGTCTCGGTTCAACCCACGGACGGCCATGCTATCACGTCCGGATTGCACGTCACCTGGGTGATGCCGCCCCTAGCCAGCGGCGACGTCCTGTCCCAATTCAGCGTCGTTTCCAAGGAAGGCACAACCGATGAAACCGTCATTTTCTCCGCACCGGACGCCTGTGTGGATCGCCTATTGTCCCGCACGACGACCGCCATCGACGTTCCCGACGGGTTGTTGCTGGCCGACGTCGCCTACACGCTTCACCTGGGCCATTACCGCCTCATCACGTCCGGTGTCAGCCTGGGCACGAAACACGGCGTCAGCGCCCTGGGACGGGTGACCCATTACCCCCTGACGGGTAATCTTGGCGGGACGACCAATCCCCCGGTCGCCGGCATTCCGCTGGAAACGGATCCGCCGGAAGTGGTCAACGATGTCCCCTTTATTGTCACGGGCACGGCGACTGTCCCGGCCTTGCTGCAGGTGTCCACCGATCTGACCTCCTGGCTCAGCCTCGGCGTCGTGCAACCGCAAGGCGGCAAGCTCCAGGGCCCCGTCGATACCTATGGCTTCGACACCGCCTTTTACCGCTGGCGGCGGGCTGCGGCGGATCAAGTCCCGGCGCCGTGGTCGAGTGGCATCGCGGCGGAGACGAATGCGACCGCGGCCGTGCGCCAGATCGTGCACACAGCTGGCGCGACCCTCGCCCTGACCAACGGCGGTTGGGAATATCACCTGAAAATCCCGCCCGGAGCCATCATCGGCTTTGAAACCATCACCCTTCGTCTGGCGGTACCGACCAACCTCCCCACCGGCACGCACGCATTGGCGGGCGTCCAGGTCGAACCGACCGGCCTGCAACTGCTCGCCCCCGCCACTCTGACGCTCACCCGCACCGACCACACCTATCCGGCGGGCGTGGCGGGGCTGAGTTGGGGCTGGCGCGGCGCGGAATTGCACTTGATACCCACCGTGATCCAGAATGGCTCCGCGGTCCTCTCGGTTCGCGAACTGGCCGGCTACGCCCTCGCCCAACTCACCGCCGGTGCGCCCGTCGCCTGGGCCGCCCATCCGCCCACCGACCTGGAAGACCAGGGCGCACAAGGACTGGCCCTGATTCAAGTTCGCCGCGCCGGGATTACTGCGAATCCGGCCGACGCCGACATCGACTATCTGCGGGCATACTTCAACGAACGGATCGCGCCCGATCTCCAACTCGGCGCGGGCAACGATGATTTGCTGGACCGTGCGCTCGCCGAATTCATCGACTGGCGCAACTGGTTGGGCTTTCAGGATCGGATCATCGATCTCGGAATCGAACTGAATCGCGGCTTCGGCCTGGCCGGCACCGCCTTGACCCGGGCCTTGGAACGGGCCGCCAAGGACTGTCGCAATCACGATCTCGACGGCCTGCGAAAGCTGGTGAAGTGGGGACAAACGGTGCAGCTGTCGCCCTGGAAAAACACCTCGGCGGGCGCCCAACGCGGCCAATGGCAACAACAGGTCGAAGCCTGTGCCAGCTTCGAAGTGGACCTCCAAAGCGTACTGATTTCTGTCAACAAGATTGGCAACGGCGTCACCAAAGTGCACGGGGTGCTGCCGATCCATTACAGGCTCAATTCCCAGGACGTTTTGGAAAGCGGTTTCGAAACCGGAACTTTGGACGTCACGAGTTCCACCTGGGAAAACGTGCCGGCACCTTGCGCCTACGCCGGCTCCCACCCGAGCAGCGGGACGGGCACTGCCGACGTCAACCTGCAATTCAACCTGCACAGCCGGCATCGGCTCAAGCCGAACTTCGCGGCCGTCGACGTCCGGGTTTTTCCCTTCATCGCTCAACCCAAGGAGCACATCACCATTGCCTGTCCCAACGCTCCGGACATCGACATAAACCTGTGGTCCGCCGGTTTCGGCCGCGCCCACGAGGGAGAAGTGGAATTCCTCGACAACAGTTCGATGCAGGTATTTGGCGTGCAACACTGGAACGTCGTCCATGACGGCGCGCTCCTGCTGACCAAGGAATCGACCAAAACCGTGGCGGAGGAATTGAACTTCACCGAGACCTCCCACTGGCAGCTGCTGCATCGGCCCAGATAAGCCCGACATCCTGAGCCCACGGTCGCATCTCCGATGGATCGCGATCCGAACCGCTTGATCTGCCGAATAGCGATAGTCAAAGGATCCAAAGCGGTATCCCAAGAATCTCCGGGTTGTTAATCCACCGGAAATCCTCCAGTGACTTTCTCACCCAAGTCGAAGGATCAGGGTTCATTGGCGGGTCAAGGGACGGGCGAATAGCCTCGCAGCACGTTTTCGAGCAACGCCAGCGTGCTGGTAAAGGGGGACCGGATCGCGACGAAACGGAGGTGCGCCCCTTTACCCCGAGAGAGGACATTGGGTGCAAACATTGATTATTTTGACAAATTGCCTTCACACGACGGGTGAACGCCGCCAATTCTGTGCCTTTCTCCGCCCGACGCATGAAACGACGAATCCCCAGGGCCGCTGCCGCATACTTCAACCCTGGCACCTCCAGTACCACATCCGCCAATCGCCAGCCATCACGCACCTGAATTCTCACTCGTCACACCACACCACACCAAAGCATTCCCCGGGTCGACTACACTGTCGAATGTCACTGTTTGACCCCATTGCCTTTTTCGCTCGCGCGCGAAAATGAAAAAACGCCGGGAGGTTGAATCCCGGCGTTCGTGCCCTTTGCGATGTTTCCGCCATTATTTAAGCTGAATCCAGACGGTGTGTTGGGAGCCGTCGGAAAGCGTGGCGCGGAGTTCCCAGATGCCGACGTTCATGCCGGTGGCTTTGGTGTCGAGGTTGAATTGCCAATGGCCGCCGGTGTAACGGAATTGATCGCCGGAGTCGCGGTCGCGGTCGTCACGGTCGGTCGACGCGCCTTGAGGGATGGCGTCGAGCGGAGCGCCAGCGGTGCTGGCATTGCTGTATTTGATCGCCTGGAGGGTTTGGGAACCGGTGGAGACAGTGGAGCCGCCGGTCGAAATGGCAAATTTCACCGGGATGGTGCTGCCAATTTTGAAGGCGCGCAGGGGGTGGGCAAAAGTCCCGCCGGTCGAATCAGCGCCCGCGATCGGGGGCAGGAAGCCCTGGAAATCGAAGGCGGCGGCGTCAGGCTGGCTCACGATAAAGGCGGGTCCGTTCAGGCCCGTGTTAGCGAAAACGCCCAGGAAAGCTCCCGCGCTGGAGTATTTGTTGATCGAATCGGAGCCGTGATTAACCACGTAGAGATTGCCGGCGCTGTCGAATGCAAGGCCGCTGGGATAGTTTAAGCCGCTGGAAATGAATGCGCCAAGATAGACTCCAGCGGGGGAAAATTTGGAAACGCTGAAGTCGGTGTTGTAGAGGCCGAAGTTGGCGGCATAGAGATTTCCAGCCTGGTCGAAGGCGATGGCCTCCGGACCATTTAAGCCGGAGTTGGCAAAGTCGCCAAGGTCCGTTCCCGTGGGGGAAAATTTTCGAATGGTGTTCCCGTTGTGGTTGGAAACATACAAGTTTCCTGCAGCGTCGAAAGCGAGGGCGGCGGGATAATTCAAACCCGAGCCCGCAAAGACGGAAGGATTTCCGGCGGAATCGAACCGGGTGACCGTTTGGCCGTCGTAATTGGCCACGTAAAGGTTGCCGGATTGGTCGATGGCGGCGCCGGTGGGTGTCAGGAGCCC
>JAYTHD010000115.1:0-2537 GCA_043732975.1 Verrucomicrobiota bacterium | reverse complement strand
GTGGGCACGGTGAAATTGGCCAGGGCCAGCGTCAACGTCAGCACGGACGCCTGTTTCAGGGCATTCCTCGCCAGGGGCCAAAGCACCCAGCGGAGGACTGCCGAGCCTCGCAGCCGCGGCTCGGCCTCGAGCAAGGTCGGCGGCAGGCGCTGCCAGGATCCGAGCACGAGAAAGAGCGTCAGTGGCCACAAGCCGAGCCCCAGCACCAGCGCGGTCACCGGGAGCATGCCGATCGCCGACCGTTCCGCACCGAGCACGGTCCGCCAATTCGCCGTCAATTCCAGCCAGCAATTGGCCGTGAGAAACGGCGGCAAGGCCAAAGCTATGGCGCCCAGAATCCAGCCGATCCGGCGCGTGAGCGGGCCGCCGGTGACCAGGGCGAGTGCCTGCGTCAGACCACCCAGCAACGCCACCAGGCAGGCGCCCAGCGCCACCGCGACCGATTGCACCCAGAGCGGCCCGTTCACTTTTGAAAAACCTCCTGCAGTTGGCGCGTCGTCACTTCAAAGTCCGGCAATATCTGCGCCCACGGTGGCTCCTTCGTGGACGTGCCGCCGCCGGTCTGGGATTCCAGGGCACCGGCGATATAGAGCTGCATCCGGACAGGTTCCGTTTGCAGGTATTGGAACAACTTTTCCGCGGCGGTCGGATGCGGGGCGCGGTTGAGGACGGCGACGACATTCCGGATCGGCCACAGGTCCGGGCCGGCAACCACACTCTGCCCGTCATGTTGGGCCGCGCGAATATCGTCGGAATCGGTCAATCCCACCCACGCCTCCCCCCGCTCCACTCGTTTGACGACTTGTGAATTTCCTTCCTCCAAAAACACCTGGTTCGCCGCCAGACCGCGGCACCAGGCGAGCCATTTTTCCGTCCCCCACTCGACGCGCAGCGCCGCGAAATGTGCCGCGGTCGAACCAAACCACGGTGCGGCCATGGAAACGCGTCCGCGATAGACCGCATTGGTCAACTGTTCCAGACTCAAGTTGACGAGTTCCCGTTGGTCGTTCCCGGCGACCAATCGCCGTGCCCGCTGGCCAAAAGTCGCCCAACCGTTGGTGGAACGAAACAACCCGGTCGCCGCCAGTCGTCGCATTTGAAGCTCCTCGTTGCCCCAAAACACATCCGCCACCGGATGGCTGCGCTCGGCCAGCATCCGGTTGGCCAGCCCCACGCTCTTCACCGCCTCGCTGTCATAGACCGCCGCCACTTCCAGCCCGGTGGACCGGGTAAAGCCTTCAAAAATCGGCTCGGCATAAATTTGGTCCTGGGAGCAGTAAACGATCACGTCCGGCTTCCTGGCACAGCCTCCGAACAGCAGTCCCAGCATCACCCAGAGCCAACCGCCCAAGCGGGCGAAGTTTTGTCGAAATCCTGGCTCGTTCATGCGGTCCTCCGGTGATACCACCACCATTCCAGCATCATGACGCCGAGCGCTCCGAGGGCAAACCAGCGCCAGTATTCCAGATCCGCCCGTTTCTGCCGGGTCGCGGTCACTTCCGTATATTTCCCGACCGGCAAGGTGTCCCGCGGCCGAATATTGCTTTCCTGAGCGTCCAGGAGATTGGCCGCAAAGGTCAAATGGTTCGTCCCCAACGCCAGCCGATAAAGACCCTGCCGCGCGGTTTCGCCATAGACCAACTCGCTGGTTTGCGCATCGACGGGGATCGCCCGCTCGCTGCCATCCGGGTTGGTGAAAGTAGCCACGGTCACACCGGCATTGGCGAAATCACCGAGGGGCAGCCGGATGGCATCGCCGGCGCGCAGAGAAAACAACTCCGCCTTGGCGGTCGCCGGGTTCAACCAATTAACGGCATTGGCAATGAAGATGGGAAATCCTATTCGCAACGGCCAGGTGCTTTGGAGGACGTCGAACCCGACCCAGACAATTCGTTGCCGGCCCAATTCCCCCGCCACGATCAACGGGGCCAGCGGCGAATCCACGAGGGAAACTCCCCAGGACGGCGGCTTGACCGCCATCGCCCGGCCGATTTGCAGGTTGTCGAAATTTACAAAACGCAGCATCGGATGCGTGTTGCGCCAGTCGACGATCGGCGGTCCTTCCAGTTCTCCGATCGGACCGGGAAACCAATTCGTGGCCGCCACATGGATGGCCAGAATGTTGCCGGTGGGCCACACCACCGGGGTGACATCGTCGAGCACAAACAAATCTGCCTTCAGGCTCGGATCCGCATAGTCGGCCACGACGGCCAGTTCGACATTCTGACCCGCCGCCTTCAGGGCACGCTCCAGAAAGCGATTCCCCCGGGTCACGAGCAACACATGAATCGGCTGCGGCAGCAGGCTGACCAGGCGGGCTTCATCATCGGCCGGCAAATCGTCCTTGCCGGTCAGGCGGAGTGTGAACACGCCGTCGCGATCCTGGTCTGTCACGAGCGCCAGCGGGGTGGTATTCGTCGGCGCCAGGGTCAGCGAACGGGTCTCGCGCACTTCCCCGTTGAAGAGCAGTTCCACCCGCGTTTCCCGCGGCGTGGCCGAGTAGTTGGCGATCCCGGCGAACACCGCCCGTTGCGCGG
>JAYTHD010000114.1:0-21031 GCA_043732975.1 Verrucomicrobiota bacterium | reverse complement strand
CACCCGTACCGGTCAGGGTGGGTCCGGTCGTTGCCCAGTCTGCCGTGGTCTGGAATTGGGTGCGGCGTTGCAAAACATACTCGAAACCCGCCTGGCTGGTTGCCCCGACCTGCAGGTGGCCCTGTTTGAGCGTTATCGTCAGCGCAAAACTTCCTGCATCATCGTCAAGCACCGGTCCCAAAGCCACGGTGGTCTGCCGGATCACGCCGGGGGCCGAGAGGATCTCCAGCCGGTAATTCCGGTTGGGCTCGGCGATCGTATCCTGAACCACCGGAAACAAAATGTTCGCGTTCGTCTGCCCCGCGGCAATCACGACGGTCCCGGTGGTCAAAACACCGAGATTCGTGGCCGGGGATTGGGCGGGGCCGATCACCTGGTAGGTGACAAGGGTGTCCTGCGCCGCCGCGGGCAAGAGCGTCAACGGAAAGATCAGCGTTTGTCCCTCCGTGACGACGGCCGCGCCGGCCACGGAAAGTGTGGGCGGCACGGGCTCGTCGTCGCGCACCCTGCCGTTGATCGAGCCGGTCGGAGGATTGGCGCCGCTGGCATTGGTGATGAGCAAGGAATAGAGCCGGCTACCCTGATAGATCGTGTCGTTGGGCACTTGGTACACGATGACCGCGTTGGTCTGCCCTGGCATCAGGGTCAGCCGCCCCGTGGCGACCTGCGCGCTGTTCGTCCCCACGTCACTGGGCGGAGCCAGCAGTCGGTAGTCGATCGTGACCACCTTGCTGGCAGGTCCGGACAACGTCACCGGAAACCGGAGCTCCTGCCCTTCCACCGTTTCTGCGCCGGCGACCTGGATCCGGAGCTTGCGCCCGCGGTAGATGCGATTGTCATCGGTGATCACCCAGGCCGTGCCGTCGGGTGCCACCGCGATGCGGGCACCAAATTGACCGGCATACTCAAACGCCGTTCCGTTCCAAAACGCCACGTCGCCGTCATAGCCGTCAAAGGCCGTACGGCGGATGATCCACACATCGCCATTTGCGCCCACGGACAGATCCAGGGCGTTGCCGGGAATGGTCGCGCCACTGTTGTTTACGGTCCCCCGGTGAATGGTGGTGGCGGCGTCCACGGTCCAGAGTTGGCCATCCGGAGCGGGATGCAGGACCACCCCCTTCAAACCCAGATCCACGAAATTGGTGCCGTCCAGACGGTACATGGTTTCATTGAACACCTGCCCACAATCACAGAACCGTCCCCCGACCACGTAAACGGTGCCGTTGGTGCTGACGCTGACGTCGGTCACCGAACCGTTGGACACGACCGGCTGCCAGGCCCCGTTTTCGAAATGAGCCAGGTTCGAGCGTTTGTCGACGACCCACGGATCCCCCTGGGGACCCACGGCGATCAACACCGAGAATCCGCCACGATTCTCCCAGGTGATGCCGTTCCAGCGATAAACCGGCGAATTGCCATCGCTCGATCCAACGACGAAAACCGAGCCATCGGCCCCCACGCTGATGTCTTTGCCTTTGCCCGGCATCCGCTCCCAGCTGATCTCCACGGCGCGGGCGGACGCCGCCAGCATGAGCACCGCGAGGACACGGTAGACCAGAGAAATGGATTGAGAGGACATGAGCATCGAGGGAAACGCTGACCGTAGGAATAAGTTCCGGACGAATCCCGCTGCCCGCAAGGTCGTCCGGGTAAAATCATCCAGAAGCATGGCCTCCGCCGGCGACGACGACGACCTGGCGATGGCGGCTTTGGGTGCCATTGGGTGCATCTTTCTGTTCACCCTGCCCAGAATCACCCAGCTGGAATCAGTCAGATGCCACGGAACCCCGCATGGAATTCATGGATAAACTCAATGGGATGCTGAGACCCCTGATTTTTTTCCGACCAGAATCCGTCGAAATTCGGCGGTATCCCGGAAGCAGTTCGTTGCGGATTCGCAATTCCCTTTTCCTTGGCACCCGGTCTGCTTTGTCGGCGGTGGAAGCCAGCGTCGATCAGCATTCCCGGCGCCTGGCAGCTCATGCCCATGCGTTTTGACGATTATCAGGTCGGACCGTTCTTCGATGAATTGTTCCAGGAGAACGGGGAGCCCCGCAGTATCGGGCGCGCCTTGGTGAACAACATCCAGTCCCTGCCCGAGGGTGAATTGCTCAACCGCCAGCGCGCGGCCGAACGGGCCCTCCTGCACATGGGCATCACCTTCAACGTCTACGGCGAACGGGCCGGCACCGAGAAGATCTTCCCCTTTGACCTCATTCCGCGGATTGTTTCCGCGGCAGAATGGAGCCGGATCGACCGGGGTTTGAAACAACGGATCACCGCACTCAACCTGTTCATCAACGATCTCTACGGGCCCCAGAAGATTCTCGCCGACGGCATCATGCCACGGGAGATCATTTTCTCGTCCAAGGCGTATCGCAAGGAATGTCTGGGATTCAAGCCGCCCCGCGGAATCTGGTGCCACGTGACCGGCACCGATCTGGTGCGGCACGGTGACGGCGAGATCTATGTCCTGGAGGATAATCTCCGCTGTCCCTCCGGGGTCTCGTACGTGCTGGAGAATCGTGCGGTGATGCAAAGCATGTTTCCGCAGGTTTTCGCGCAAACGACCATTTGTCCCGTCGCCAATTATCCCAGCCGGCTCCGGGACATGCTGGAATACCTGGCGCCCGATTCGACGCCTTCCCCCCGGTGCGTGGTGCTGACTCCCGGCATCTACAATTCCGCGTACTTCGAACATTCCTTCCTCGCGCAACAGATGGGGATCGAGCTGGTGGAGGGCCGCGACCTGATCGTCAACGAGGACCATGTCTTCATGCGCACCACCCAGGGGTTTGAGCGGGTGGACGTCATTTATCGCCGCATTGACGACGATTTCCTCGACCCCGAGTGCTTCCGAAAGGATTCGATGCTCGGCGTCCCCGGCCTGATGGCGGTCTACAAAAAGGGCAATGTGGCCCTGGCGAACGCTCCCGGCGGGGGTGTGGCGGACGACAAGGTCGTCTACGCTTATGTCCCGCGCATCATCAAATACTACCTGGGTGAGGACGCCATCCTGCCCAACGTGCCCACCTATATCTGCGCCGAGCCGAATGATTTGAAATACGTTCTCGAAAACCTGTCGAAACTGGTGGTCAAGGCAGCCAACGAATCCGGCGGCTACGGCATGCTGGTGGGGCCTCATTCGACGCCGGCCCAATGCGAGGAATTTGCCGTGAAAGTCCAGGACAATCCCCGCAACTACATCGCCCAGCCGACGCTGGCGCTTTCGCGGGTGCCCACGCTGGTGGAGGATCATTTCGAGGGCCGCCACGTGGACCTCCGTCCCTATATTCTTTACGGAAAAGAGATCTCCGTCCTGCCCGGCGGCCTCACCCGCGTGGCCCTGAAAAAGGGATCGCTGGTGGTCAACTCCTCGCAGGGTGGCGGCAGCAAGGACACCTGGGTGCTGGCCGGTGAGGCCGACGAAACGGAGCCGCCGCGGGCCGGTTGAACCGTCGTCGCCGCGATGTTTTGAATCTTTGACGCGATGCCTTTTCGGAGAACCTCATGTTAAGTCGTGTTGCCGAGTCGATCTACTGGATGAGCCGCTACGTGGAGCGGGCGGAAAACGTGGCCCGATTCATCGAGGTGAATCTACAGCTGATGCTCGACGCACCGGCGGGCGAGAGCCAGCAGTGGCTTCCGTTGGTGAACACCACCGGGGATCACGAGGATTTCGCCAAACGCGTGGGCGAGGCGAGTCAGCAGAACGTCATCCACTTTCTCACCTTCGACCCGGAGAATCCCAATTCGATCCTCTCCTGCGTGCGGGCGGCGCGGGAAAACGCCCGGACCGTGCGGGAGATCATTTCCTCGGAAATGTGGCTCGCGTTGAACAAGTTCTATCTGATGGTCACCGCCGCCACGGACAACCAAACGGAGATTCTCGCCAATCCGCATGATTTCTTCACCGGGGTGAAGAATGCGAATCACCTCTTCAACGGCATCTCGGCCGCCACCATGACCCACGCCGAGGGCTGGCATTTCTTCATGCTGGGCCGGATGCTGGAGCGGGCCGACAAAACGACACGCATCCTCGACGTGAAATACTTCATCCTGCTGCGATCCACCGCGGATGTGGGCACGCCGTTTGACGATATCCAATGGGCCGCCGTGCTCCGTTCCACCAGCGCCTTCGAGATGTATCGCCAGCGCCACGGGCGGCTCTCCCCGCGCCGGGTCGTTGAATTCCTGCTCCTCGATCGCCACTTTCCCCGCGCAGTCAATTTCAGTTTGGGCGTCGCCCGGGATTCGTTGCACGCGATCAGCGGCACGCCCCTCGGCTCGTTCCGCTACCCGCCGGAAAAATCAATGGGTCAACTCTGCTCGGATCTGGCGTATGCCGCGGTCGATGAGATTCTGGACGCCGGATTGCACGAGTATCTGGACGCCCTGCAGGGCACCATCAATCAGGTCGGTGCCGGCATCTTCCAGACTTTCTTTGCCTTCAAGACCCTGAAGTCCGGCAAATCCCAAGGCCAGAGCCAAAGCCAGAAGTCATGAAGCGCATGGGCATCCTCACTGCCGGGGGCGATACCCCCGCTCTGAACGCAACCATTGCGGGCGCCGTTCGTCGCGCCAACCAGCTCAAGATCGAAATCCTCGGGTTCATCAAGGGTTTCAACAGCCTGTTCCATCAACACGGACGTCAACAAGCGGATCCGTTATCTCGGTGGCGAAGCTTTGAAGGGCACCGTATGATGGAGGGACGGACGCGTACCCCACCACAGCGGGGAAGTCCGTGCGAAGTCACGCCGCCGGCGGGACCTCGACCTACGTTGCCTCCGGCGGACCTGCGCGGCTGATTTCGGTTTTCGCTTACGGATTTTTCATCATGGCCATTCACATCGCCCTGCGACACAAGACCCAGTACACGTATGATCGCCTGGTGGGCCATGGCCCGCACGTGGTCCGCCTGCGCCCGGCGCCGCATTGCCGCACCCGGATCCTGAGTTACTCGCTGCGGATCGGAGGCGGGGAGCATTTCATCAACTGGCAGCAGGATCCGTTTTCCAACTGGAACGCCCGGCTGATTTTTCAAGAGCCGATGCGGGAATTTTCGGTGGAGGTGGAGCTGGTCGCCGAGATGGCCGTCTTCAATCCCTTCGACTTTTTCATTGAGGAGGCCGCCACCAATTTTCCCTTCACCTACGAAGCCACGCTGCAGAAGGACCTGACGCCCTTTTTGGAGCCCTGCCCGCTTACACCGCTGCTGGGCGCGTTTATCAACGAGGTGAAGCGCGACATCATTGGACACCCGGAAACGGTCGCCCACGCCTCGACCGCGGACTCCGCCCACAAGACCGACGTCCACCATGACGGCGGCCACCTGCCGGCGGTGAGCAGCGATCCCTCCGTCGAGGGCGCCCAACCGGTGCCGCCTCAGGAAGCACCGAAGGCACCACCGGAGGCCGCCAAAAAACTGCGGACCATCGACCTTTTGGTGGCGGTGAATCAGCGACTGCAGAGCCAGATCAAATACCTCATCCGCCTGGAACCCGGGGTGCAGACTCCGGAGGAAACCCTCGGCACCCGCGGCGGCTCGTGTCGGGATTCCGCCTGGCTCATGGTGCAGACCCTCCGGCACCTCGGCCTGGCGGCGCGGTTTGTGAGTGGATATCTGATCCAGTTGGCGCCGGATGTGAAATCGTTGGACGGTCCCAGCGGCACGGCGGTGGATTTCACGGATTTGCACGCCTGGTGCGAGGTTTACCTTCCGGGAGCGGGCTGGATCGGGTTCGATCCCACGGGCGGTCTGCTGGCGGGTGAAGGGCACATTCCGCTAAGTTGCACGCCGGAACCCAGCACGGCCGCACCCGTCTCGGGCGCCATCGACAAGTGCGAATCCACCTTGCATCACGAGATGCAGGTCACGCGCCTCTATGAATCGCCGCGCGTCACCAAACCGTACACGGAGGGCGCTTGGGAAGAAATCAATGCGCTGGGGCAAAAAATCGACGAGGACCTCGTCCAGCAGGACGTCCGTCTCACGATGGGCGGCGAGCCGACGTTTGTCTCGATCGATGATCCGGACGGGGCCGAATGGAATTTCACCGCGGTTTCGCAGAAGAAGCGCGCGCTCTCCGGCCAGTTGATCCAGCGCCTGCGCACCCGTTTTGCACCCGGTGCGGTGTTGCATTATGGCCAGGGAAAATGGTATCCCGGCGAACAACTCCCCCGCTGGGCGCTCGCCGCGTACTGGCGCAAGGATGGAATTCCGATCTGGAAAGACGCCTCGTTCATCGCCGATGAATCCAAGAATTACGGGTTTGGCAGTCCCGAGGCCCTCGCTCTGGGCACGCGGCTGGCCGAGATCCTGGGAGTGAATCCCAAGCACCTCATACCTGGCTACGAGGACGCGTTCTATTACACCTGGAAGGAACGCCGCTTGCCCGTGAACGTCACAGCGGATAAATCGCAACTGAAGAACAAGCTGGAGCGTAACCGTCTGGCCCGCGTGATGCAGCAAGGCCTGGGCGAGGTGGTCGGTTATGCGCTGCCCCTGAAACGCAACGCCCCGGGCGGCGGCAGCAGCGGGAACTGGGTTTCCGGCGCCTGGTATTTGCGGGATGACGACACGATGTGGTTGATTCCCGGCGATTCCCCGATGGGTCTGCGACTGCCGCTCGACTCAATTCCGTGGGTGGCGGAAAAGGAATATCCGTCGCCGATCCCGCAGGATCCGACCCAAAAATTTCCGCCCCTGCCCTTGGGATTCGGCTTGCCCGGCGCAACGGCCGAAAAGCCCCAGCTCTTTGTGCGGACCGGCGCCGCGCCGCTGCCTGCTGGTTATGGACCCGGCGAAAACCTTGCGGTCACCAATCGGCGCGGGCCGGCGTCGCCCGCCAGCCCGGAAGCGAGTCGCCGCCCGGCTCCCGGCGAGAGCGCCCCCTGGGTGATCCGCACCGCGATGTGCATCGAACCCCGCGATGGGCGTCTCCACATCTTCATGCCGCCGATGGACACCGCCGAAGGTTACCTGGAGCTGGTGGCCGCCGTCGAAACCGCCGTCACGGAACTGGGCCTGCCGATCATCCTGGAAGGCGAGACACCGCCGCCGGATCCCCGCTTGAACAAGCTGGCCGTGACGCCGGATCCCGGGGTCATCGAGGTCAACCTGCACCCCAGCAAATCCTGGGCGGAACTCGTCGAGCGCACCACCGTGCTCTACGAAGAGGCACGGCAAAACCGGCTGGGTACCGAGAAATTCATGCTGGATGGCCGGCACACCGGCACCGGCGGTGGCAACCATATCATTATCGGTGGCGCGACCCCGGGCGACTCACCGGCGCTCCGCCGGCCCGACCTGCTGCGCTCGCTGCTGACCTACTGGCAGAATCATCCTTCCCTCAGCTGCCTGTTCAGCGGTCTGTTCATTGGACCGACCTCCCAGGCGCCGCGCATCGACGAGGCCCGCAACGATTCGCTCTATGAACTCGAAGTCGCCTTTCAGGAACTTGATCGCAATCAGAAGCAATTTGGCAAGTCACCGCCGTGGGTGGTGGACCGCATCTTCCGCAATCTGCTGATCGACGCCAGCGGCAACACGCACCGTTCGGAATTCAGCATCGACAAACTCTACGCCCCGGAGAGCAGTTCCGGACGGCTGGGCTTGGTCGAAATGCGTGCCTTTGAAATGCCGCCACACGCGCGGATGAGCCTCGCGCAGCACCTGTTGCTGCGCGGTTTGATCAGCAAGTTCTGGAAGGAACCGTACCGCAACGACCTTGTCCGCTGGGGCACGGACATCCATGACCGGTGGATGCTCCCACATTTTTGCGCCACCGATTTCAAGGATGTGGTGCAGGACTTGCGTGATGCCGGTTATCCCTTCGAGTTCGATTGGTTTGCCCCGCATTTCGAATTCCGCTTCCCGCGCATCGGCGACTTTGCCCAGCGCGACGTCGAACTGGAACTGCGGACGGCGCTTGAGCCGTGGCACGTCCTGGGTGAGGAACCCGGCGGCGGCGCGACGGTGCGCTACGTGGACAGCTCCTTGGAGCGCCTGCAGGTCAAGGCGCGGGGTTTGATTGGCGACCGTTTCGCCGTGACGGTCAACGGCCGGCGCATCCCGCTCCATCCCACCGGCAGGAATGGCGAAGCCGTCGCCGGTGTCCGGTATCGGGCCTGGCAACCTCCGGAGTGTCTGCAACCCACGATCGCCCCCCACGCGCCGCTCACCTTCAATCTCGTGGACACCTGGAATCAGCGCAGTTTGGGCGGGTGCACCTATCATGTGGCCCATCCCGGCGGCTGCGGCTATGCAACCTTCCCAATCAATGCCTTTGAGGCAGAAAGTCGACGGATATCCCGCTATACCACCCACGGTTCGGATCAGGGCCGGGTCCCGGTACCTCCGGCGGTCGCCGGGGAATTCCCGTTCACGCTGGATCTGCGCGTGGGCTAGGTCGGGGTTTCCTCCCGATTAACAGCACTTCGCGGAAATTGCGAGATCCGATGCCGCGCCCTAGCGTTGAAGTTCATCGAATGAACCAGTCGCAACGACAGGGGGCGCCACCGGACGGGGATACTCTCTTTAAGAGCTATCCCAACGTACCCGGGGTCTTCGATGAAATGGTGGCGACCACCGCCATTCCGCGCGCCCATTGGCGCAAGTTTGTCGAATCGATGGAGCGGCTCGGCCCCAACGAACTGGCCTCCCGCTGGGACAGCGGCCGGCGCATGATCCGCGAGCACGACGTGACCTACAACGTCTACGGCGATCCCAAGGGCATGGACCGGCCCTGGGGATTGGACCTCATCCCGCTGCTGCTCGCGGCCGCGGACTGGAAGCGGGTGGAAGCCGGGCTGGTGCAACGTTCGCGGTTGCTCAATCTCATCCTGGAAGATTGCTACGGCGGCAGTCAGCGGTTGCTCCGCGACGGTTTTTTGCCACCCGAACTGGTCTACGCCAATCCCGGTTTTCTGCGTCCCTGCCGGGGCATCGGCGTGCCAAAAAACGTCTACCTGCATCTGCTCGCCTGCGATCTGGCCCGCTCGGCCGATGGTAATTGGTGGGTGTTGTCCGATCGCACCCAGGCTCCGAGCGGCGTGGGTTATGCCCTGGAAAACCGCGCCGTCATCTCGCGCATTCTCCCGGACGAACTCCGCGATCATCAGGTGGAGCGGCTCGCCGGTTTTTTTCGGGTCGAACGCGAAATGCTGCTCAATCTGGCCCCCAAGGCGACGCCGAATCCCAGCATCGTGCTGCTCACCTCCGGACCGCACAATGAGACCTATTTCGAGCACGCCTACCTCGCCCGTCATCTCGGCATCCCGTTGGTCGAAGGCGCCGACCTCACCGTGCGCGATCGCGGTGTCTTCCTGAAAACGCTGGAGGGACTGCAGCCCGTGGACGTCATCCTGCGGCGGATGGACGATTCCTTTTGCGATCCCCTGGAGTTGCGCAGCGAATCGTTTCTGGGTGTCGCCGGTCTCGTGGAAGCCACCCGCGCGGGCAACGTCACCCTGGCGAATGCCCTCGGCAGCGGCCTGTTGGAAAGCCCCGCGCTGCTGGCCTTCCTGCCCGGGCTTTGTCGTCATTTGCTGGACGAGGAGTTGCTCCTCCCCTCGGTGGCGACGTGGTGGTGCGGCCAGGCCGGGGAGCAGCGTTATGTTCTCGATCACCTGGACGAACTGGTGGTCAAGACAACCTTCACCACGGCCCGCCGCCAGACCTGGTTTGGCGGGCGCATGAGCAAGGGCGAACAAGCCGAACTCAAGGCCATGATCCGCGCCCGTCCCCGCGATTTCATCGGCCAGGAACGAGTGGTGTTGTCGCATTCCCCCGTTTGGGCCGATCAAAAGCTGGAGACCCGCTCGATCGTCGTCCGTACCTACGTCGCCAATGGCGGGAGTTCTCTGGCCGTGCTTCCGGGCGGCCTGACCCGCGTGGCCCGGACCACCGAAGATCCCATGGTCTCCATGCAATCGGGTGGTGGCAGCAAGGACACCTGGGTGCTGGGTGACGGCACGCCGAATCGGCTCGATCGGGTCTCCGTCGTCGCCGACAATGGCTCGTCCGAACGGGTCGAATCCGGTGTGCCCAGCCGGGCCGCGGACAACCTTTTCTGGCTCGGCCGCTACACGGAGCGCCTGGAACAAACCCTGCGCGTCCTCCGCTGCACATTGGGACGTCTCTCCGACGAAGGCATGCGCGAAGGCAGTCCGGAGCTGGCCTCCCTGGGTGCCCTGCTGGTGGAACTCAAGACGGTGCAAAAACTGCCCCCTGGCTTCCGCACCAAGGATCTCCTCCAACCCGTTCTTCATGTGGTTTACCAACCGGAATTGCCCGGCAGCGTCCGGGAACTTCTCGGACGGATCCGCTTCATCGCATCCACGGTGCGCGACCGTTTTTCCGGGGATACCTGGCGCATTCTCGCCCGTTTGGATACCGATGCCCAACTGCGTCGGACCCGGCTGCCCACCGCCAGCGCACTGACCCTGATCCACAATCTGGTCCTGAATCTGGCCGCGTTTAATGGCATGGAGATGGAGAACATGACCCGCGGCCACGGCTGGCGCTTCCTGGATCTCGGACGTCGCGTGGAACGTGGACTGCGGATCCTCTCCCTGGTGCGTGCCGCCGCCGCCGTGCCGCCGCCGGCCGTAGGCGTCCTCGAACCCATTCTGGAAATCGCCGACAGCATGATGACTTACCGTCGCCGCCATTACTCCGTGCCGCGCTGGCCCGAAGTCCTCGAACTGCTCCTGGAAGACAGTGCCAACCCGCGTTCGCTCGCGTTTCAGGCCCGGGAAATCGAGGCGCAATTGGGGGCGCTGCCGCATTCCACCTATGCCCGCGATGCGCACAACGCCCCGCTGGAAGTCCGCTCCCTGATCGCCGCGCTCGAATCCGGCCCGCCCGCCGGTCGCGAATCGGGATCGCCGGAATTGCTCGTGTGGCTCGACAGCCTGGGGGCGCTGATGGGCACTTTCTCCGACGATCTGACCAATCGCTACTTCAGTCACACGGTGCCGCGAATCAGTTGATCATGCGCCAACTCCTCTACGAGATCACCCACATCACCGCGTACGACTACGCGGGGCAGGTGTCGGTCTCGCATCATCAATTGCGCCTCAGCCCGCGACGCACCGCGCAGCAACGTTGCGTGGAAGAGGAGCTCCAGATCGAGCCCACGCCGACCGTCATCAGCAAGCACAGCGATTACTTTGGCAACACGAGTCATTTCATCACCGTTGATCGTCCCCATGGGCGTCTCGTGGTAACGGCCCGCAGTCGCGTGGCGCTCAGCCCGGCGGCGATCCCGGAACCCACCGAGACGCCGTCCTGGGAAGCGGTCCGGACCCGTTGCCGCGGCGATCGCTCGGGAGCCGCCCTGGAGGCGCATGAGTTCACCTACGCATCGCCGCTGATTCCGCGAGGACCGGAATACTCCGACTACGCCGCGGCCTCCTTCGCCAAGGATCGCCCCATTCTTGATGCCGTCAGCGATCTCAACCGGCGGATCAGCGTGGACTTCGCCTTTGACCCGACGGCCACCACGGTGACCACGCCGGTGGCCGAATTCTTTCAACGTCGTCGCGGGGTCTGCCAGGACTTCGCCCAATTCCAAATTGCCTGCCTGCGCTCGTTGGGATTGTCGGCGCGGTACGTCAGCGGCTATCTGGAGACCGATCCCCCGCCCGGCCAGACCAAGCTGCGCGGCTCCGATGCCTCGCACGCCTGGGTCGGTTTCTACTGCCACGGCCTCGGCTGGATCCAGGTCGATCCCACCAACAATTGTCTGCCTTCCCTGCGCCACATCATGATCGGCTGGGGGCGGGATTACAGCGACGTGGCGCCCGTCCGCGGCGTGCTTTTGGGCGGACAACGCCAGCAACTCCGTGTGTCGGTGGACGTGGTGGCGCTGGGACCGCTGGACGAAGAGGCCGACGAGTCGCAGGATCAGAAATCCGTCTCGGAAGTCTGATTGATGACCGTGCTTTCGGACGGAATGCACGTTGACGTCCCGCTCCGCGCTCGGCTTGCTCTGAGGGATGACAGATGATTCGCCGTCGCCCGCCCAGCCACCGCACGTCGTGGGGGAGAGTTACGATTTCCCGGCCATTCGCGCGGCCCTCGGAGGACAACCGTTGCCACCGAACTTTGTCATTCATCGCGATGGCGTGATCCTCGGATTGTGTCTGGGCCTGATGTGGAATCCGCTCGCTGAGGGCAATCCCGCTGAAGTCTGGGTGGGCCGCAAAGCCGACCTGCCGGCCTGGGGTACGAAGCTGGCGGCCACGACCGAGCCGCTCCCCGTCTACGTGCGGCGCCAGGAAGGCGGGAAATGGTTTTACATCGGGAAATTCGTGGTGACGGGAAACAGCACCGAA
Source organism: Verrucomicrobiota bacterium (assembly GCA_043732975.1). Lineage (GTDB taxonomy): Bacteria > Verrucomicrobiota > Verrucomicrobiia > Limisphaerales > UBA9464 > CANIZL01. The sequence goes on along the minus strand of JAYTHD010000114.1, from coordinate 8,686 downwards.
CCGGAAGACCTCAAGAAACGCCTCAAGCCACCGATCACCAGCATCTCCCGCGTGGTATTCCTGAAGCCCGCCGCGGATGTCTCCAGCCCCCAAAGCTAACCGCGGATTTCGTGGATAACGCGGATGGGGTCTTCGCTCGGCGACAGTTATCCGTGCCATCTGCGCTATCCGCGGTTCAAACTTTTCGGCTTCTTTGGATCCCAGATTGCTGGTGCATTTTGTACCACAATGAACCCCTCGCGACCATTTCCGCCTGGGGGCGCTCTCCAGGGTTCAAGGCTTCCCTAGAATTCGCTTCATCAGCTCCAGAGCCACGGCCGGTCGTTCGGGCGCAAGACTGTGAAGAATCTGGCGGCCACCGCAGGCCTATCCACGGGACGTGCCGGGGGGGCGATGCGGATGTCCATCTGATCCATGCAACGGAAATATTGCGCACTAAGTTTCTTGCACGATCAAGGCGCCCTACTCCCGGGTCTTGAAGCCGAGGTAAGTGCCGTTGCTGATGGCCATGAGTATCAGCAGCGTTTGCTCGAATTCAGGCATGGAGATCGAGGTGGCCACATGGAAGATGAAAACGATCCCGAGGACCGCCGTCCATAACACGACCTGAAAACGGGAGAACGTGGGGCCCGTCGGATCGGAGATGATGTCCTTCCAGAATCCCTCCGACTGTTGCTCGACTTTCACCGCGACCTTCGCCGGCACATTCAAGGTCTTCCCGATCTCGGCCTCCAAAGTGGTCCACGCGGAGATGATGTTTTTCTTCTCGTCCGGCACCGGCTCGGGACCGCGCAGCTTATCGATTTCACTCCGGAGTTTCGCTTGGGCGGACTTCAGCGTCTCGGAGCCCTTGGCGTCCGTCACCGCTTTGTCGTCGGTCTGGTTGCTTTGACCGATGAACAGCGCACTCAGTCCGGTGGCGGCACTGATCCCCAGCAGGATCAGCACCTGCCCCGGGATGCGCTCCATGCTGAGGTTGACGGCCCAGACACCAAAAAAGCAAAGCAATACCAACAATCCCCAAAAGGCCATCTGCACCCGGCCAAGGCTGTAGGGACCAGCCCCCCCCGACTCCCTCAACATCGAACTTTTGATCGCATACAGCATCAAAACGGAAAAGAGCACCAGACCCGCGACAATGACAAAGCCGATCCACACCATGCTCGCGACCCGGAAGGTGATCGAGCCCTCCGCGTGCTGCTCAATCCCGTCGGCCAGGGAAACACCCACCTCCAGGGGATGCCGATTGTCCGAGGTAAAGCCGATCGTCCGGAAGAGATGGTTCCACGATCCCCGGTTTCCGTCATCATTGGAATTCCGGGTCAGCTGAAAGACGAGGACGACCGCGGGATTGTCGCGAATTCCCGGCGTCGGGGCCTGAACGCTCACGGGGAGGTTGGTCATTGCAATCCAGTTGAGATGCAGTCGGAGATTGTGCCGCGCGCTCGGCGCATCGTTGGTGAACGAGTTCACAATGCGCTTTCCGAAATCTCCATACGCGCCGATTAGGACCCGACCGTCCAATCCGACTTCCTGGTCATTGAGGACCCGGACTTGATAGGTCACGCCCGCCGGCTCGGCCGCGCTCACCCAACCCGTCCCGGCCCCGGCCAGCGAGGCCCACAGGAGACCCCAACCCAGCGCCCGGATCATGCGGAGCACCGGGGACCGCCTGGCGATCAGAAGGGACCAGGCAGGTGGCGCGGAACGCAGCCTCGGAAAGGCACGGTAATGCGAATGATTTATGCACCTCATCGAACGGAATGTTGAGGAGGGTCATCCGGGTGGCAAACCCTTTTGGCCTTCAGCTTCTCCGTTGGCCCCCGGCTCCAAAACCGGTGGGTCGAGAGTCTCCTCGAAGCCGCCGTATTGGGGGATCGACTTCGTCACGGGGAGCTCGTCAGAGCCTCCACCTTGCTGGTTGCCTTCCGGTCAAAACCGGTGAGCGAGAGTCTTCGCCGGGCATCCTCCAAGATGCCCGGAATCAGCCTGGACGCCAGCCGGTTCCCAGGCCGGCCGAAGCCAACGATTTGAGGCGCGGAAGTTGGCGAACGACGATGGAAAAACCAGAGGGGCGCTCGCCGGGCTTGCGGGATACCGAGGCTGACCGCAGTTTGAAGCGTCCTATGCAACGTTTCGCCCTTGGGTTCGTCGGTTTGTTCGTGGCCCTCACGGAGTCGCTTTGGGGCCAATCGCCGCCCTATGATCGCTTTCCTCCGGCCGAGCCGCCGTACTATCGGGTGCGCTACGCGGCCTCGACCCAGCCTGGCGAGCTGAGCTTCCCGGTCAATTACACCGTCTGGATTCCGCCCGGAGTAACCACCGTGCGGGGCGTGATCGTTCACCAGCACGGCTGCGGCGAGGGCTCCTGCCAATCGGGCCTGACCGGTGCGTTTGACTTGCACTGGCAAGCCCTGGCGAAGCGGCACAATTGCGCCTTGCTGGGTCCGGCGTATGAGCAGCCGGAGAAGGCCGACTGCCAGTTGTGGTGCGATCCACGCCAGGGCTCCGATGCCGCCTTTCAGAAGGGTCTCGCCGATTTGGGTGTGAAGTCGGGGCATCCCGAACTGGCCAGCGTCCCGTGGGCGTTGTGGGGACATAGCGGCGGCGGACATTGGGCTGGAGGCATGGCGCTCCTGCATCCGGAACGGGTGGTCGCCGCGTGGCTGCGCTCGGGCGTCCCGTTGCTGCACGCGAACCCGGAAAATTCCACGATCAAAACACACACCTTGTCGACGGCCGCGCTGAAAGTTCCCCTGATGTGCAATCTCGGCACGAAGGAAGGTTTTTCGATCCAGGAAGGCCGCTTCGCCGGCGTCTGGCCGGCGAACGAGAGCTTTTTCACGGACGTCCGCTCGGCGGGCGGCCTCATCGGCGTCGCGGTCGATCCGCTGACCAGCCACGAGTGCGGCAATCAACGTTACCTGGCGATCCCGTGGCTCGACGCCTGTCTCACCGCCCGTTTGCCCGCGAAAGCCGGTGCACCCCTCAAATCCATGCCGACCTGGGAATCCTGGCTCGCTCCGCTGCCGGGGCCGGGTGCGGAAGTCATCGCGCCAGTCGCTGCACCCAAATATGCCGGAGCGAAGGAGAAATCCGTGTGGCTGCCCAACGCGGCCATCGCCGCAGCCTGGGCGCAGTACGTCAAGGACACCGCCGTTCGCGACCTCTCCCCGCCGCCGGCCCCCACGAACCTTCGCGTCACCGGCAACGAATTAACCTGGGACGCCGGGGTGGATCCCGAGAGCGGCCTCGCGCATTTCCTCATCGAGCGCGACGGGCAGTTCCTCACCACCATCCCCGAGAACGGCAAGAATCCGTTTGGACGCCCGATCTTCCAAAACCTCCAATATAGCGATACCCCGCCGCAACCCCTGGCCCGGATGGGTTTCACTGACACCACGGCGGAGGCGGGCAAGCCGCATCGTTATCGTGTACGGGCAGTGAACACCGTGGGACTCCAATCCAAGTAACTCTTGCAACTATAGATCTCGCGCGTGATTCCTTTTGCACTTCCGGCCGACTACTCCCGCATCCAGCGGGTCGAAAGCTTCGCGGAACTGATCTCGACCCGATTCGCGGACGGCGTCAACGCTCTTTGCTGGCCGCGCTTGTTGCCCGGGGATTTCAACGAAGTCGTGGGCTGTCTCGATGTGAGTCAAGGGATCACCACACTTGAGGAATCCCGACTGGCGGTCCTCCCGTTGAGCCCGGCAGGCCGTGGGGCGGTGGATCTCTTGCTGGCAGACCAGCGGCTGCTCCGGGCGAGTGGTCTGGAGCCGGTCCTCGACTGTATCAACGGCTACGCGCCTCACGAGCAACGTGGACCGGTGCGCACGGATGTCTGCTCCTTTCATGTCGACACTGCGACCGATGTTATGGACACCTATCTGTGCACCTATTTCGGACCTTCCAGCGAGGGCCTGCGCAACGACGAGGCGCGCCGGCACGTGGACATTCCCGCAACCCGCGCGGAACTTCTCAAGCTCTTCGCCGGAGGGGACAATGATCTTTTCCGTGATTTTCTGAGCGAGAATTGCTACGACCTCCACTACGCTCCGCAGCCGTCGGCACAGCCGTTCTCGTTCGGCGTGGGCAATCTCTGGCGCATCGCCGTCGATTATCCCGGCAGTCCCGTGCCCCCGTGCATTCATCGAGCGCCCGACCCGATTCCCGGCCAGCCCCCGCGACTGCTGTTGATAAGTTGAAGGAATCGGAATCGCGGCATCCAATGGGATGTCGGGTGCTTTTTATGTGCCATGACTTTAAACGAATACCCTGTTTGCCACAGAGATAAGGCCACGCAGTGGCTGTTAAATCAAGTGCCCATTAAGGCGTGGTATCGGGAAATAAATTCATCGAGACAGATGGCGGCAAGATAATCTCCGGACTCGGCGAAATATCTACGTGCTTCATCTTTCTTACCCTGAGCTGCGCAACTTACCGCGAGATACCCCTTGCAAATCAGGATGCCCGGTTCAAAGGCGTACTGTATTTTCGGTGGCTGTTTTTCAAAGCCGGACAGTGCTTCGCGACTTTGCCGCTCCATCGTAGCAAAATCCTTTTCCCGGTACGCAATGAGGCTGCGAAGCTTAGGCAAAAAGAGTCTGGCCTGATCGGAAAGTTGCGATTTTTCGGCCAAGGCCAGCAATAGTCTTGCTTCCTCCGGACAGCTAAATCGCTCCACCAAATAACTTCCCATGTCGATCCAGACCACCGACTTGTCGGTCGCCTCATCCACCGCAAGTCGATACATCTCAAGCCCCTTGCCATATTGCTTCGCCACCGAGTAGAGGGCAACTAGACGGACGTGGAAAAGCCATTGTGGGATGTCCGACTTATTGGCGGCCGCAGTGAAGCCAGCGACCGCTTCATCAAGCCTACCCAATCCAGCAAATGCCAGCGCGCGATAGTGAGATACCTCAACTTCGCCGATTCCGATTTTGGTCGCACGCCTGGCCTTTTCCAGTTTGTCGAGACATTGGAGCACCTCATTCCACCGACGCCAGTTCTTCGCGGAATTCAGTTTCCGAAACAATATGCTGGACTGATTGAACCACAAGTGCAGGACCGGGAACAAACACACGATTACCACCAGCAATCCTCCGGAAATTGCGATTCCCCATGTACGCTGCCGAAATATCGACCACGCTAGCCAAGCCGGGAGGAAGAGAATAGTGCCCTTGGATTCACGCATGCATTCACGCATGAATTTGACCCACTGTCCCCAAAAACCAGCATCAGTGCCCATCAAAAACGCCCATTCTTCTTTGGGAGTCAGATTCGGACGGAATTTTGGATCTGAATTTTCCTCTACCTGCGATTTAACAAATTCATGAATTTCCGTAGTTTCCTGTCGCAGCTCGGTCCATCCCCGCCCCTCAAGAATTTTTCGCGCCACCTCGGGCGTTTCCGCCGTGACTCGTTCAGCCTCTTCCTGACCTGAGGCGTCCCTACCTGTCCAAAGAAACGTTGGCATCGCGGAAAATCGATAGTCACTAAGCGCCCGACCGTCGAGGCAAAATGGCAACATTTACGATAGCCGATGATTCTGGATGAATGCGGTGGATTTCAATTCCCCAAACAACAAATATATCAGCACCTATCGCCAACATATACGATTGCAGATGCCGAGACCACCCTCATTGGTTGTTTCGAGTTTATCACAAGATGAGTTCGCAACGGAACAGCGGAAAATAGCCGATTTTCAGACATTCGCTCCAAATGTCTTGATATTATTCCCCATCTGCGACCGTCAGAAACCGACGTTTCTCAGACTCAAAGCTCGTTGATCTGTCCGTATGCCGCACCTGACGTTCAACAATTGTGGGCGACAGCGTCACCGCTGCTGATCTCCCGGCTGCCTCGCGGAGACTCTCGGCCCACCTATTTTGTGGCCGAGGGCCAACAAGCAAGGTGGGGCGAGACTCCGTCGAGGCAGGCTTCAGAGGCCTGTTTCCCGGTGGCTTGGGACTCCCGGCGAGTTGCTCACTGACGAAGTCAGGTCCCAGCGCGGGTGCCTCGAGGAGACTCTCCACTGGCTTTGTGGCCGGAGGCCAATTGGAATGGTGGAACTTCCTGACGAGCTGGCCGCACAACCGACTCTGGTTGCGTCGCCATGACCGGCTCGAGCGGGAGCTTTTACCGATCCTCAAGGCCCGGTTTGATCGAATGCTCCGTCCGTGATGGGAATGCCGGTCCTCCCTGCGGATTCGGTCGCCGGGCGATTTCTTTGCCAAGCCGGTTCCCGAATGAAAGGATGCCGGGTCAGCGGTTCAGGTTGTCTCCGGCACGACCGTCGAGAAGACGATTCGTGCGTCGGGGTGACGAGTCCCGCCCCGGGGACGATGTTGGATGCCGGTGAAGTGGCCAAGGCTTATGAAAAAAACGCTCCTACTCATTGCGCTCGCCGTCGTGGCGGTGTTGGGTTTTCTTGCGGTCATGGTTTTCGTTCTCCCCAAGGTGGAGAATCTCCGGGTGATCATACCGGCCTACGAAAAACCCGGTGCGTTGACCCAGCTGGATCAAGGCTGGAGTGAAGCGACCCGGGCCCAGTTTCATCACACGCCGCAGGGCACGCAGATCATGCCCTATGCCTGGTTCATGGCGTTGGAAGAGCCCGTGCCCTCGGTGTTTCCAGGGAAGAAATTTTCCCGGCAGGACTACCTGGGACGCTTTGGATTCATTGCGGGAACTCCGGATCCGAAGCTGAATCCGGATGGACTGCCGGTCGGATTTGCGCGGGATGATCAATTTCGGAATCCCCTCAACGGGCACACCTATCCGGTGGTTGGATTCAACTGCGCCGCGTGTCACACCGCTGAACTTCATTACGGCGATCACGCTGTCCGCGTGGACGGTGGACCGGCGCTGGTGAATCTGGGCGAGTTTCTACGGGCGATTGGCAATTCCTTGCTTCTGACAGATCTCCTGCCGCTGCGGTATGCGCGCTTTGAGCGAAATGTGCTTGGACCCAATGCCACCCCGGGAGATCGCGTCGCTTTGCGGCAGGAATTTCAGAATTTCCTGAAGTCTTCCGTCACGGAAGTGCGCGAGGGCCAAAAGCGGGGGGTTTACGACACCATCGAGGGCTTTGGCCGGACCGACGCCCTCGCACGCATCGGCAACATCGTGTTTGCCGTGGATATGAACAATTGGGACAACCTGGCACCCACCGACGCGCCCGTGCGTTTTCCGCAAATCTGGGACGCCTCCTGGTTCACCTGGGTGCAGTACAATGCATCGATATCAAATCCCAGCGCCCGGAATATCGGCGAAGCGATGGGAGTGAAGGCACTGGCCAGGCTCTCCGGCTGCTGCGGCGAAAAGTTCCAGAGCACTGTTCATATCGATAATCTCTGGAAGCTGGAGAAATGCCTTTCCGGCGAGAAGCCGTACAGTGGTTTGAACTCCCCTCCATGGCCCGCGGTCTTTCCCCCGCTGGATGTCACGAAAGTCGTGCGGGGCAAGCAACTCTACAAAACGCTCTGCGAAGGCTGCCATCTGCCTCCGATCGATGAACTCAAGGAGCGGCTGGTGAATGGGACGGCGCCGTGGGTCAAGCGGGACCCGCAGCAGCCGCACCCCTTCCTGCGCAACGTGGAGATCCCGATTGAGGACATCGGCACGGATCCCAATCAGGCGTTGGATTTTTTCAATCGCACGGCGGATTCCGGCGACTTGAAAAAAGGTTGTCTCACGGCGGCAGAAGGTCTGGATTATTTGACCAAGAGCATCGCGGCGAACTTCTATGCCAGCGAGAAGTTCCCCACCGAAATGCAGCGGGAATGGAGCGGCTGGCAGGATCCGATGGCCGTGGGCATTCGCGCCACCAAGGTGTATCGGCCGCGTCCGCTGAATGGGGCGTGGGCCCTGGGCACCTACCTGCACAACGGGTCGATCCCGAATCTCTACGAATTGCTGTCCCCGCTGAACGAGCGGTCAACGGTTTTCTGGGTGGGCAGCCGGCGGTTTGATCCCGTGAAGGTTGGGTATGAAAGCACGCGGCGCCCCGGCCTTTTCCGCCTCGATGTTTCGAAATCGGGCAGCAGCAACAAAGGTCATGAGTTCAACGGGGATGGGACGAACCTTGGGAATGGCGTCCTTGGCAAACTCCTGCCCGCGGAGGATCGCTGGGCCCTGATCGAATATCTGAAATCGATCTGACCCACGGAAGTTGCGGACGCCGGAGTTGGAACCGCGGATGAACGCGGATGAACGCGGATGGAGGTGGATGGAGGTGGATGAAAAGCAATTGGAGCCGAATCTTGGGCTCGCTGTGAGGCTGCGGGCGCGCAATGCCAACATGGTGACTTGGCCGACGGCGTCCCGCGCGCTCCAGGAAGCTGGCCCGACGTGGTCTTGCCAAGGAAGCCGCTGATCCATTCTCCCTTTGTGTCCTTTGCGGTGTTTCGTAAACAAAAATGATCGAGATCATTGGTGCCGTTGTCGAAAGCATACAAGGGAGCGATGTCTTGCGTCAGGGCCTTGCCGGCGAGAAGCCAGAACAAGGCCAGAATCAGCGTTATTCGCGTTGGCATTGTTTTCATACGCGATTCGGAGAATCGGCCTGGGCAGGTCGCGACTTGGTAAACAGCGTCAGGAATACGCCATCTCCCCTCGCAGGTGATGGACTCGCCGGCAACCGCGGCCACCAGAGTGGCTGCGTGAAGTCCTCGGTGCTTTG
>JAYTHD010000113.1:0-21829 GCA_043732975.1 Verrucomicrobiota bacterium | reverse complement strand
AGCGTGGCGTTGGCGTCCTCCGTCTTGAGGGCACAGGAGTTTGACATCTCCACGTTTGAATCAGATAAACCCGGGCCTTGGTCCGACCTTGCCAACACGACCTTGATGGTCCCCAAGGTGGTCAACGATTCCATCAAGCTCGATGGGGCGGTGACCTCGGCTGAATATGGGGGATTCCAGGGAGTGACGGTTACTCCTGGGGTAAATGCCTGGATCCTGGGTTTCCCCGACGACCGTGCCTGGAGTGGAGCGGCCGATTCTAGCTTCACCTTCTATTTGGCACATGACGACAATTACCTTTATGTCGGCGTGGACACCAAGGATGACGTCGTCAACAGCGATGATCCGAACACCGCGTTTTGGAAGGACGATGCCATTGAGATCGTAGTGGATGCGTTGCTGGACCGTTTGGACAACAATACTGATAGTTCGAAGGACCCGTTTGGGGGGCATAACTACGTCAACTATCAGGGCCGCTTTTCGGCCTGGGACGACACGACGAGCACCATCGCCAGCACGAGTTGGGCCACCGCCGTGGACTGGAAGTATGGCGCCAGTGCGGACGTCTTTGGCTCGGGCAAGGCGGTTGCGGGCGGATGGAAGATGGAAACCCGCTTCAAGAAGCGGATGTTTGAGGATCCCGTTGCGGGCAACAAGCTCCGCAATGGCTACATCATGGGCTTCAACATCGGTCTGGATGACGACGACAAAAAGGGCCCCGGCAGCAACGGTGACAAATCGCGTAGCCAGGATCTGGAGATCCAATACTTCTGGGCCAATCGGCAGCGGTATTCCAAGGTGGATGCCACCTACTTGGAGGGGTTGACGGCCGAAGAGCGCGCCCTGCAGGTCTGGCGCGTCGATACGGACAATCATCCATTGCTGATCAATGGTGATGGTCGGTTGTCCCATGCCGGCGCGGGTGAGATCGTCTTTGGGTATGACGCGGATCGCAGATCGAGCGGGAAGATCCTTTTTATCACCAGCAATGCCACGGCACCCGTCAATGCGGACGCGGGCTTGATTGCCTTGTTGCGGGCCAAAGGCTACACGGTAACGACGTTTCAGACACCCGCAGCCACGCCGGATGATTTCCGTGCCGCGACCGCCGGTCAGGATGTCGTCGTGATATCTGAAACGATTGGATCAGGTTCCGTTCTGGAGCCGATCGGCGACCCCGCTGTGCAAAAGTTCATCCTCCGTGACACCGACATTCCGATCATCTCCTGGGAGGCCTTCATGTGGGATAACGCTCAATGGGTGGAGCATCCCGATGATTTCTCGAATGAATTCTCCTTCTTCGGCAACACCGGACGGACGGACGGCACCCAGCCCGCCGAAATCACGGATGGGCGGGATTCCATCATCATCCGAAAACCAACCCATCCAATCGCAGGTGGATTGACCGGCAAGGTCAAGGTGTACAAGACTCCCTACAGCTTCAATTACGGCCGGCCGTCAGCGGATGCGGATGTGATCGCGAGCCTGCAACCGGACGGCTCGTTTCCCACGCTCTTCGTCTATGACAAGGGAGATAAGCTTGTTGATGGCAGTGTCGTCCCCAACAAACGAATTGGGTTTCACACCGGCCAGACGGCCAGCCTGGTGGCGAATTGGCCACCGGAAGTCCATGACCTGACTGATGATGGTAAGAACCTGCTCTTTAACGCCATCAACTATGCCATTGGGGTCAAGACGGCGCCCAAGATCTCCATCGGCCGGGCGGGATCCGATATTGTCATCACCTTCGAAGGGGGGGCACTGCAAAGCTCCTCGACGGTGAACGGGACCTACACCGCGGAAGCGGGTACCAGTCCGTTGACCATCAAAAACCCCACCGGGACCAAGTTCTACCGGGTCAGGTAGACTGCTGATCGAAACTCATCGGGTGCGATGGCCGGGGAACTCCCCGGCCATCTTTGTTATTCAGCAAACGCCCGGATGACCTCACCGGTCCGGCTGCCGCGGGTCTCGGGCTCATTCCCCTTGGGCATTGATCATCGGCGTGGCCGTTGACACGGGTGCCCACCAGACGCTTGGCCACGCCCCATCCTCCCACTTTGTTTGAAGGACCATCTGAAATCTCAAACTGCACTATTGGGCAGCCCCAACCCATCACGAGTCGGCCATGGGCCGGGGCGGATTGCCAGTAACTTGATGGTGTCGGGTGCGAGCCACCGGATCAGCCTATGGCTGGCGATCGTGTCGTCCCTCGGGCTCATGGTACTCCCGGCCGGGATCCCTCCTCTCACCTCCACCTCCCTCCGTCCCCGTGCGCCGCACCACGGACCGCTCTTCGAGTCCATCCCGCCGGCCTTGTCCGGAGTCTCCCTGGTCCACGACTTTCCCACCAACACCCCCCTCACGCTCATGCAGGAGCAGGGATCCGGCTGCGGAATATGCGCAGGGGATGTCGACGGGGATGGTCTGCCTGACCTGCTGATCTCCAATTACAATCGCGGCTGCCGGTTGTACCGAAATTTGGGCGATTGGCGCTTTTTGGATGTCACCGACCGAGCCGGTGTGCGCACCGGCAATCAGTGGTGCGGTGGCGTGACGATGGTGGATATCGACAACGACGGCGATCTGGATATTTATATCTGCTGTCTTAATTCGCCAAATCTGCTTTATATCAATCGCGGAGACGGCGTTTTTACGGAACAGGCAGCCGACTACGGTCTGGCCTGGGTGGGAGCCAGTGTCATGGCTGCATTTGGAGACTATGACCGGGACGGTCGTCTGGATCTCTATCTATTGACCCATCGCAATCCGTATAGTGGGGATGCAAAACTGCCTCGCGACACCCGGGATGCCGCCGCCCGAGGAATCTTGCAGCGCAGTGCCAGGGGCGGGGTGGAGGTTGCGCCCCGATTTCGCGAACTGTTTGAAATTATTGAGAAAGGCGAAGGCCGGATCGAACTGAGTATCGCCGGTCAGGCGGATCAACTCTTTCATCAGCTGCCCAACGGACGGTTCACCAATGTGACCCTCCAGGCGGGAATCTCTGGCAACGATATCGGGTTGGGAGTCAGTTGGTGGGACTATGATGGGGATGGGTGGCCGGATATTTACGTGGCCAACGACCATAAGACACCCGATCGACTCTGGAGAAATCGAGGGGACGGCACCTTCGTCGAGTCGGCCTCCCTCGCCCTGCCACATGTTCCGCACTCCTCCATGGGCACCGACGTCGGCGACATCAATAACGATGGCCGAATCGATCTTCTCGCGACGGACATGGCCGGATCCACACGGTCCCGACGGATGCTTATGGACCAGGACCTTGATAATAACCGCTGGTTCCTGGAGCGGTCATCCCCCCGGCAGTTGCCCCGCAACGCCCTGTTCCTGGCAACGGGAACAGAAAGGGTTCTGGAAGTGGCGCGGATGGCTGGTCTGTACGCCACGGATTGGACCTGGTCGCCGAAATTTGGTGATTATGACAATGACGGCTGGCTGGATCTGTTCATCGCCAATGGGATGTCGAGGGATTATTTGAATGGAGATTTACTGGCGCAGCTGAAGCAGTCCGGGAGCCCGGGGTGGCGTCAGCGGCCGGTGCTGAAGGAAACCAACCTGGCCTTTCGCAACCTGGGCCAGCTTCGTTTTTCCCCGGCCGAAGTGGAATGGGGCTTGAATCAATCGACCGCGAGCTTTGGCGCCGCGCTGGCGGATTTTGATCAGGACGGCGATCTCGATCTGGCGGTCATGAATTTCGGTGAGCCCGTCTCCCTCTACCGCAATGGGGAATCGGTGAATCACCGGCTCATCCTCCGGCTGCAGGGCACCCGCAGCAATCGGTGGGGTGTGGGTGCGGTGGCGGTCGCTGAAACAGCCCAGGGCCGCCAGAGTCGGACGGTCAGTCTTACCAGCGGCTTCATGTCGGCGAACGAGCCGCTGCTCCACTTCGGGCTGGGAGCCCAGACCAACTTGCCGCGTCTGACGGTGGTTTGGCCGAGCGGGGCGCGTCAGCACTTCGAGAACCTGGCGGCGGACCGCAGCTACACAGTCGTGGAATCTGATCTCCCGCCCCCGCCCGCACCAGTGATCCCGCCCGTGCCTTGGTTCCGTCCCGCAACCAATGTCGGGGATTTCCTTCATACCCCGCGTCCCTCCGATGATTTTTCCCGCGAAGCACTGCTCCCCTGGAAACTCTCCCAACGGGGGCCGGCCCTGGCAATCGGCGACATCGACGGCGACGGGGACGAGGATTTCTATATGGGCGGTGCCGCGGGTCTGGCCGGCGTCCTGGGTCTTCAGCAAGCAGATGGCACGTTCCGATCCAAACGCCTGCCCGTGTTTGAAGCTGATCGGGAGTTCGGAGATTCGGGCGTGCTGTTTTTTGATGCGGATGGGGATGGCGATCTGGATCTATATGTTGCCTCCGGTGAGGTTGAGCACGATCCGGGCAGTCGATACCGTCGTGATCGGCTATATATCAACAATGGGCGCAGTGAATTCAGCCGGGCGCCGATGGAGGCACTTCCGGATGGATGGAGTGCGGGAGGCGTCGTTTGTGCCGCAGATTTTGACCGGGACGGGGACCTGGATCTGCTCGTGGGCGGGGGCTCGATTCCCGGGCAGTATCCGCTGCCCGCCCGCACCCGACTGCTGCGAAATGATCGTGGAACCTTTTCGGATGTCACCGATTCCGTGCTGCCCGGGTTGAACGCCCACGGAGTGATCACTGGAGCCGTCTGGTCGGATGCCAATGGAGATGGTTGGTTGGATCTTGTGGTCACCTGCGAATGGGGCGTCGTGAAACTGTTTCTGAATCGCGAGGGTCGATTTGAGGACGCCACGATTCCCGCGGGGTTTGGGTCGCACGCAGGATTATGGCAGAGCGTGATCGGGTGCGACGTGGATGGGGACGGCGACGTCGACTATATCACGGGCAACCATGGACTGAATTCCGGGTATCGGGCATCGGCCCAGGACCCGCTTTGGTTGTATCGGGGCGATTTCGAGGACACGGGTCAGACCAATCTCCTGGTGGTCCTGTCCGAGCGTGGCGTCTTATACCCGGAACGCGGTCGGCGTGCCTTGATGTCAGCCTTTGTCCGGCTTGCCGAGAATCACCCGACCTTTCAATCCCTGGCCGGCGCAACGCTAACCAACCTGTTTTCCAGGGAAGCCCTGGCCCGGGCTTTTAAAGTGCACGTGAATAGTCTCGAATCCGGAGTCTGGCTCAACGATGGCCATGCCCATTTTACCTTTGTGGCGTTGCCGGCGCTGGCCCAGGTGTCGCCTTCGCTCGGGCTTGTGTCGCTGGATTGGGACGGGGATGGCCATCCTGATCTGGGTGCTTCCCAGAATGTTTTTGCGATGAATATGGAGGCGGGACCTCAGGACGGCGGAATGGGTCTGCTACTGCGGGGGTTGGGTGGGGGTCGATTTGACGCCCTGTATCCCGGGGCGAGCGGGTTCGCCGTCCCGGGCGACGGTCGGGGAATCGGTATTCTGGATATGAACCAGGACGGTCTGCCGGATCTGCTGGTGGGAGTGTATGGTGGCAAACTGCAGGCGTTTGAGAACCGGGCGGCGGATCGGAGTCCGTCCTTGACAGCCTTCGGCATACGTTTGCGCGGGAGTGCCGGCAATCCCTTCGCCATCGGGAGCCGGATCGTCGTGTCCTTTAAGGATGGATCACGGCGGCTTGCGGAGGTTTACGCTGGCGGAAATGGATTCACTCAATCCGGGGAGATCCAGTACTTTCCCCACCGTTCCGAAGTGCCGCCAATTCGGGTGGACGTTCGCTGGACGGACGGACGGGCGACCGTTGTGCCGCTGGCCAACCCGGCCCGGATCATCACCATTTCAGCGGGGAACTGACTGGAATGGTCTTGAGACCACCCGGCCCTGGAAGGACGGCATCACCAAATAGTGCTCACCAAGGGACAGGTGAGTTACGCTCAATTCTCCCGCCAGCCTTGTTTACGGTGGGAACCAATGGGTGAGCCGGTTGCGCAGGCGAATGAAAGCGGCATCGCTGCAACGTCGAAGGCTGATTTTCTCCGCGATGCGTTGATAGAGGGCGGAAGATCTTGGTAGTCCGGGAACCTTGAGTGCCGCTTCCAGTGCCTCTTTGGGTCGAGTTGGCTTGCTGGTGGTTTCAAATGTAAATCCGTTTTTGTGCAACCAATCACGGATACCGGGACCGTTGGGCCATTCAATGGCGGCCTCGACCGCATTACTGGTCCCCCAGACCCAAACATCGAGTTCCGGTTCGATGACCTTCAATTCAAAATTCCCGAGGCGAAAAGGACGCCTAAATCAGGCGCGCCTTTCTTCCATTCCCGCAATGCCGGATGTCGGTCACCCGAGACAATGTCGGTGGCCCCCTGAGCATCTTTGGCGAAACAAAGGACGTCCCGCGGTTCGAGCATGTTTAAGGCAACTGGGCTATGGGTTGCCAGAAGGACCTGACTTCGATAAATCGATGTAAGAGATTGAAGCACGGTTTCGATAGCTTGTGGATGGATGCCGTTTTCCGGCTCTTCGATCAAAAATGTCCCTTCGATGTCGGGCAGGTACGCTGGAATTGTGAGCGTCAAAAGACGCAGGGTGCCATCCGACGCCAGCCACGACGGCACCTTGGCTCCATTCATGTATTCGATGACCAGATAGCGGTGTTTATCCTCAGACCGTTCCACCGATTCCACATCTTTGATGTCTTCCAACGCCGTGCGGACATGTTCGATCCAATTCCGAAAGCGTTTCTCATCGTGCCGCAGATTGGCGACGACCCAGGGCAAATTCGATCCGTCGGTTTGAAACCGCCGCCCCAATCCCGGGGGGCTGGGTTGACGCATCAATTGGCTGTTTAATACAAACGGCTGAACGCCCTTTTCCAATAGGTCCCGGAACCAGGTGCTGACGGGAAAGCTTTCGGTGTCCGCGGGGATGTTTGCCAAAGCGGATTTCCCCCGACCCAGCTTGAAGGACGGCGTGTAGGAATCGCGGCCTTCAGGATAGTAGTTGTCATTTCCTCCGGGCTTTTTGCTGAGGGCAGATTTCAGTCCCTTGCTCGGTTTACTGGTCAGCGGGGAGCTTTCCTTTTGCGGTTCCGGGAATAAGTCTCGCTTCGTCGGCATTTCTGCGGGCATGGTCTGCTTGAGCCAGAGCGTTTCGTAATCGAGCCCGATTTCGTTCTTTGCCGGATCCAGGCCCACCTCCACTTCATAACGAACATGCGTGAATCGCTGCTTGTCGTTCGACATACAGGAGTACACCGCCTTTGGTATTTCGGCCTCTACCGCAAGTTGGAAGGAGTTGCCCTGTCCCATCCACAGAATCTTCTCAAAGCTGCTGCTCCGCATGCGAACGGTCTCCAGGACGTCACCCCGACTTCGGACCAGATCGCCGAGAATCCCGATGACATCGAGAAAAGTGGTCTTGCCGCTGGCGTTTGGGCCAACGAGTGCGCGAAACGGCCCGAGCGTCTGGTCCACTGACTTGAGGCACCGGAACGACCGAGTCTGAATCCGCGTAAACATGCCTGGAGAGTGGATGATGAGATCAACGTCGACAACACCCCACGGCAGGGGCAGCGCGACGCGTGAAAATTGCTTGCCAAGGGAGATGGGGAAGGGGGGAATCCCGGCAAACCGTGGGGCAAGTTAGGGCAACGCGGCCCTGCACGACGGTCGAGTGGTCGGCTTTCCGGCCGACCGCTTTCGCATTTTGGCGGCGGCCACCGAGTCGCAATTGGCGAAGGTGGGGTTGGAAATCAACGGATATGCCCTCCGTTGGGAGGAGCTTGATGAGGATCTTACGGTTCCCGGGATTGTGGCGGGTCGCTTCCAGTTGCCACTGAAGCTGCCTGCCACAAGTGCGAAGTAGATCGGGCGCTGGGCTGGTGAATATGCGTGGGCGGTGGGTCGCCCGGTTTACTATGTGGTTTCCAGTCCCTCCACGGCTCACTCAGGGCAATCAGGGGCGCTTTTTGCTAATGGCGGCACGGACATTGGCATTCGTCGGCGGTGAAACCTCGATATCGGCAGAACCGATGCGCTTTTCCCACGGCGACTTCCCCAATAATTGGGTCCGCTGGCGTACGGAATTCCGCACATACTCCGCGACCGATTCACGGACCTCGGCAGCCGTCTTCTCCCACTCGGCTCTTTCGCCCGGCGGTACTCGAATCGAAAGTATGTCACCCATGGCACGAACGTCACACAGACCGTCCGCATGTCAACCAGTGCGGGTCGGATGACCACTGAACACAGTGGCGAGTAACCTCACCAAAACTGGCGAGGATTCTTCGGACCCCATATCGCTACCTATGGGTCGTCTCTCTGTGCTCCCCCCACCGCTCCGTCTTGGGCGTCGAAACACGGTCCGCTCGTAAACGCCCAGAAGTGGCGCCAAACCGCGCAAGCCGGACTCGCCGCGGAAGTACTTGGCCTTGGCCTCCGACCATTCGATACCCATGTCAGCAAGGGTAGCAGCGGTGCCAGCGGGGAGGTACGGCAGAGTGGTGGGACGTGATTCGCGTCCGTCCTTTCGTTTACCCGGGCTCCGGGCACCGGATGTTGTCGGAACCTCCCCCCGCGGCTTCAACGCCTTGGCGGGCCTTTCCAGCGCCTTGGAGACCATGCCCATCAAGCCGCCGGCTCTTGACTCCCCCAGTTGTGGCCTCACACTGGTCGAACTTTCGCCGAAGTTCCATAAGTGGTTGATCCACTGCTACGTCGGAATTGCGGAATTGTTTGATGCCAAGAACTAGGCCACAGAAGTGAGGCAATCGACCGGAAATTCGGGTAGTGGGCCAAACGAAGTCCGATTTAGCTGTCGGCGAATTCAGGTTGACCACACCGCACGCTTTATGAAATCCATACACGCACTTTTACTAGCATCCATCATCGCCCTCGGAGGATGTGCTACCGCCCCGAAGATGAACCGCCTAAGCGTTGGGATGGCAAAGCAGGAAGTTGTTTCCGCTATGGGGCAACCCGTGAGCACTGCTGCCCCCGGCGGCGGTATCGAGATTCTCCGCTATGAACTTCAAAACACCGATCAGGTATGGTGGGGCGGACGAACGCCATACTTCGTGCGTCTGGTAAACGGGAAAGTGGATAGTTACGGGAGGCTGGGCGACTTCGATTCAACGAAAGATCCGACGGTGAACTTGAACATTAAGCATCAGTGACGGTTCCTCGCTACTTTCAGTGACTCGAGTATTGCCAATGCCGGCCGAGCAAGAACGCTTCTAACTACCGTTGCGGCTGCGATGGCCGCCGGCTGTACGCCCCACTTGGCCAGTTTCAGCGGCCCTTGCGGCGGCCTTTTTTCACACACGGCACCCGTCCCGACTAAATTCCAGGCCGTTCCCACAAACTTGGCGCGGCATCGGATAGGAATCCGCGTTGACGGTCTCCGCGACTGACCCACCCTTTTGCCGGTCCCTCTATGCGATGAAGCCCTCAATGTTCGCCCTCGCCGTGTGGTTGTTTTTTTCCCATCTGCTCCCGTGCAGAGCGGCAGATGACGCGGAGGCGCAGAGGAAGGCGTTTGTCGAGGCGAAGGCCAAGGCGGAAAATGGGGACGCCAGTGCTCAACAAAGCCTCGGCAATATGTACAGGGAAGGCCTAGGGGTGGAGAAGGACCGCGTCGAGGCGGCGAAGTGGTTTCGGAAGGCGGCATTTACAGATGTGAAGGGCCGGGCCGAGAAGGGGGTTCCTGTGAGCCAATACATGCTCGGCAATATGTACAGGGAAGGCCAAGGCGTGGAGAAGGACTACGTCGAAGCGATGAAGTGGTACCGCAAGGCGGCGGACCAAGGGCAGGGTTTTGCTGTCGCCCAATTCTGCCTTGGCGAAATGTATTCCGACGGTCAAGGCGTTGAGAAGGATTATGGTGAGGCAGTGAAGTGGTTTCGAAAAGCGGCGGAGCTTGGACTCATTGACGCAGAATTCAAGCTCGGCGCGACGTACTACAACGGAGAAGGCGTGACGAAAGATCAGGTTGAAGCCCAAAAGTGGTATCGCAAGGCAGCGGAGCAAGGAGATGCTGCCGCCCAATTCAACCTCGGTAACATGTACTACAACGGCGAAGGCGTGGACAGGGATTACGTCGAAGCCGTAAAGTGGTACCGCAAGGCGGCGGACAAAGGAGATGCTGCCGTTCAATTCAACCTTGGCAACATGTACTACAACGGGCAAGGGGTGGAGAAGGACTACATCGAGGCGGTGAAGTGGTATCGAAAAGCGGCGGAGCTTGGACTCGTTGACGCAGAATTCAATCTCGGCTTCATGTACTACCACGGGCATGGTGTACCGAAGGACAGCAGCGAAGCGGCGAAGTGGTATCGCAAGGCGGCGGACCAAGGGAATGCGGGCGCCCAAGCCAACCTGGGCGCGATGTACAGCAGGGGCCAAGTCGTGGAGAAGGACTACGTCGAAGCGATGAAGTGGTCGCGCAAGGCGGCGGACAAAGGGATGGCCGTGGCCCAAGCCAACCTCGGCGTGATGTACTACTCCGGCCAAGGTGTGGAGAAGGACTACGGTGAGGCTGTTACGTGGTACCGAAGGGCGGCTGAGCAGGGAAACGCATCGGGACAACTCGGGCTCGGCATCATGTACCAAGCGGGTCGGGGCGTTGAGAAGGATTACGCGGAGGCTTACGCATGGTACAACCTCGCTTCAAAAACGGATTCCGATGCTGCGAAGAATCGCGACGATCTCGAAAAGCGTATGTCACCCCAACAGGTGGCGGAGGCTCAGAAACGCACCAAGGAACTCCGGGCGGAAATCGAGGCGAAGGCGAAAAGGTAGGGAACAACCGTGGCACCTGCCGCCCGTCAGGAGCGGCCCCGCCGACCTTCCTTCCTGCGGCACAAGGTTCCCGGATGTTTGTCGTTCCCCGCCGCCGGATCAGATTCAATGACGGTCCCTCCAGGCGCATTGGTGGCAAGACTAGTTTACAAACGCCGGGAACATGATCGATGATTCCAGATGTTGCGGGCGCGATTGGTGGAGGTGGGCAGGACGCGGGCAGAACACCGGATACGAAGCCCCCCACCGTCGACCGGTCGTTCGACGTTCAAAGTTGGCGGTTCCGGGTTGGGCGTGCGCCCATCGCCCCGCCGTCCCTTGACTCCCTCAGTTGTGGCTCCACGCTGCCCGGGGTTTCGCCGCAGTTCCATAAGTAGTTGATCCATTGCAACGTCGGAATTTGAGGATTGCTATATGCTCGATACTAGGCCACAAAAGTGTGGCAATTGGTCGGAAATTCGGGTAATATACCAAGACCAATTCAGTTGCTGCTGAAATCGGTTCGACCGAAGAAAATCGTTTTATTTCAAATGGCAAGCACCCCATTACAGATTGACTTCGAGACCCCCGAGAGCTCTATCTTTTCAAACTGTGATGCAGCGGGTCTGAAGTGGAAAGAAGCCGAGGAAGTTTACCATTCGTTGGATGCTGTTCGGTTTTGGCGAGATCGCTTTGAGAAGCAGTTCGGTAAGCTTTTCAACTGTGTTCACCATTCGAATCCGGATGACCCGCCGGACTTGATTCTCAATTTTGCGACCGCACCAGTGATGTTGAACACACTCGGCTGAAACCTTCGCATTACGAATGGATGGATGACCTGCACCATCGCGAATGCCCTGACGATTGTATCAATGTGCCTTCGGTCTCGTCCCGACCTAAAAGTCGAGAAGATTTATTATCCAGTATGTTATCGGAGGAAGGTGAATGGTCAGACGTTCAGGCTGATAGGAACGAATGGATTCGGCATTGCGTTGGTGTGGTTAGCAAAAAGATCTCCCAGCGCCATAAAGGCATCCTAGTCATTCAGGATATTTCTTTGATATTTGAGGGGCAACTGCGTCCTATTGCTGAGTCTCTTCATGCGCAACTATCGTCGCGTCCAGATCTAATCAAAGCGTGGACCATACTCCTTCACTCACGCTGCAATCCCATTCAGATCAACTCTTACTTAATAGCCGCGTATGAAGAACTGCAGCACCGGAGTAATTCACCCGTCCCCTTTTATCCTGACGGTCGGCCACATTGACTGCCCTGTGCGCGGGAGTACTCTGGGTTTATGAGCGTCGAAGTGGTTCTTGAGCGGGGTCTGGACGGGTTTTACGTTGCACATTGGCCTGCCCTACGATCGTGCTGGTCCCAAGGACGGACGCATGAAGAGGCGCTTCAGAACATCCGCGAAGCGATCGAGTTGTACTTGGAGCCAGATCCGGCGCGCTTACCGCGCGACGCCGGGACAGAAACCGGACAGAGAAGAAAAATCGTTTTTAGGGGCCAAGCTGGAACTGACTTCTAACTGCTTGGAAACGATGGCCTTGGAATTGGTGCACCCGCCAGGAGTTGAACCTGGAACCTGCTGATCCGTAGTCAGCCGCTCTATCCAATTGAGCTACGGGTGCTCCGGACGAGCACAATACGAATGAGCCCCTCGCCGGCAAGGGAATGTTTGCGGGGGGCATCCCCAGGCCTGTCAGCGTTCGATTTGTCGCGGAGGGGCGGTTAACGTCTCTGTAAGCTTGGAGTTTTCAGTCGCCACGAAAGCCGCTCGCCACGTCGTCTGGCGGCGCGAGGGTCTTCGACCCGCACTCGACTCGCAGTGTCGTTGTCATGGTGCAGCGAATCTCTGACGAGCTAAGCGATGACGAGGTCGGTCCCCAACGCGGCTGGCTCGAGAGACTCTCGCCCCACCAATTTTGTGCCCGACAGCGCTCAACGCGCGACCTTCGGGCGGCGGACTCGCTGGATGACGTCGGGCAGCAGCGCCGCCACTGCCGCCACCTCCTCCGGAGTCGTTTCACGCCCGAGGCTGAGGCGCACCAGGGCGTTGGCTTCGGCGGCCGGAACCCGCATGGCTTGGAGCACATGGCTCGGTTCGATGGAGCCCGCGGAGCAGGCGGAGCCGCTGCTGGCACTGACGCCGGCCAGGTCCAGGCCCGCCATCAGGACGATGCTGTCGGTGTCGGTGACGGTGAAGGCGATCGTATTTGGCAGGCGCTCGGTGGGATGGCCGCGCCGGGTGACGCCGGGGATGGCGGCGGCGGCCTGGGCCAGTGCTTCGCTCCACTGGAAAAGCGTTTCGGCGGGAAACGCCGGCTGGGCCACGCAACGTTCAAAGGCCGTGACCAGTCCGGCGATGGCGAGCAGGTTTTCGGTGCCGGCCCGACGCTCGTTCTCATGTCCACCGCCGAGTTGCGTGGCATGCGGCAACAGCGGGGAACGAATGAAGAGCGCGCCGGCTCCCTTGGGTCCGTGGAATTTGTGGGCGCAGACGGTGACCAGGTCCGCTTCGAATTGATGGATGTCCTGAAAGGGGAGTTTGCCCATCACCTGGACGGCATCGGTGTGAAACAGGACGCCTTTGGAGCGGCAGAACCGGCCAATTTCCGCGACGGGTTGGAGGGTCCCGACTTCGTTGTTCGCTGCCATCACGGAGACCAGCCCGGTGTCCGTTCGCAATGCCGCGGCCACGCTTTCCAACTGAACCTGACCGAATTCATCAACGGGGAGATAGGTGACCTCGAATCCCTCGTGGCGCGCGAGGTATTGGAAGGCATGCAGGACGGCGTGATGCTCGACCGATGAGGTGACGAGGTGATGACCGCGACCCGCGGCCCGGAGGTAACGGGCGGTGCCCAGAATCGCCAGATTATTGGCCTCCGTTCCGCCGCCCGTGAAGACGACCTCGCTGGGGCGCGCCTTCCATAAGGAGGCCAGCCGGTAACGAAACTCGTCGAGGGCTGCCCGGGCCGAGCGTCCCACGCGGTGGACGCTAGAGGGGTTGCCCCAGATTCCCTCAAGATACGGCAACATCGCCGCCCGGACCTGCGGATCGAGCGGCGTGGTGGCGTTGTAGTCGACGTAAACCGGCGGCACGGGAAAATGGTAATCGGCGCCGGATCCGTGAAGAAGCCCGGGGCTACGAAGCGGCTTCCGATCGGCGTTGCTTCAGGCTCCGGAAAAATTCGTAGCCTTCGCGCACTCGGCGGACGCAAAGATCCTTGTCCTCGAGCATCGTCCGGATGATCCGGGCGATCGGCTTCGGGCGGAAATAATACCGGTGATAGAACCGCTCCAACGAGTCGTAGATCTCCTCTTTCGAGAGTTCGGGGTATTCGAGCGTCGACTGCTGGAAGCCGTCATCCTGGACGATGTCGGTCTTGTCCTTCTTGGCGAACCAGCCGTTTTGACGGGCCATTTCGTAGAGTTCCGTTCCCGGATACGGAGCGGCGAGGGAGACCTGGATCGAGAACACGTCGAGTTCCTGCGCGAACCGGATGGTTTGCTCGATCGTCTCCCGCGTCTCCACGGGCAGACCGAGGATGAACGTGCCGTGAACCACCACGCCGGCCTTGTGACACGCCTTGGTGAAGCGGCGCATTTCATCGGTGGTCACGCCCTTCTTGATTCGCTTCAGGGTTTCGTCGCTGCCGGATTCGTAGCCGACGAGGAAAAGGCGGAGACCGCAATCCTTGAAGAACTGAATGGTGTCGTAGTCGAGATTGGCCCGGCTGTTGCAGGACCAGGTGACACCGAGCGGCGCCAGTTTCCGGGCGATTTCCCGAGCCCGGGGCAGGTTGGCGGTGAAGGTGTCGTCGTCGAAGAAGAATTCCTTCACCTGCGGAAAGAGCTTCTTCATATAGGCCATTTCCGCGGCGACGTTATCCGCCGAGCGCACGCGGTATTTGTGTCCGCCGATGGTCTGCGGCCAGAGGCAGAACGTGCACTGGGCGGGGCAGCCGCGGCCGGTGTACATCGAGACGTACGGGTGCTGCAGGTAGCCGATGAAATATTTCTCGATCTGCAGATCGCGCTTGTAGACGTCAGCCACCCAGGGCAGTGCGTCCATGTTGCTGATCAACTCGCGCTCGGGATTGTGGATGATGCGGCCATCCTTTTTGAAGCTCAGGCCGGTGATCGTTTCCAGCTCGCGGCCGTCGCAAACCTCCTTGCAGGTGAAGTCGAATTCCTTGCGGCCCACCCAATCGATCGCGGGGGACGCCTTGAGCGTCTCGGTGGGCAACACGGCCGTGTGGGCGCCGATGAAGCCGATTTTCGTTCCGGGCCGCTGCGACTTGATCGCCTCCGCCACGCGGGAGTCGTTTTTCAGCGACGGCGTGGAGGTATTGATGATCACATGGTCGTAGTCCTTGGCGATCCGGAGCGTCTCCTTGATGTCGATGCCATGGGGCGGGCAATCCAGGAGCCGGGAACCGGGCACGAGGGCGGCGGGTTGGGCCAGCCAGGTGGGGTACCAGAAGGAGGTGACCTCACGGCGGGCCTGGTAACGGGAACCCGCGCCGCCATCAAAGCCATCGAAGGACGGGGGGGAAAGGAACAGTGCGCTCATGATAGAAAAGTCGAAATTAAGATAGGTGAAACACGACAGGGCCGAACGAGTCCGCGGCGGCCGGGAAGCGTCGGGGAGGAATCCTGACGCCCCCTGCTGCCGCCGCCGTCGTTCATTCGGACTTCACCTCAATGCGCGGCTGGGCGGCGAGTTTGGCCTTGAGATCCTCCACCTGGCTGTTGGCCGGTCCGGTGGAACAGCCGCCGGAACTCGCGCTGGCCGCGTCGTGGGAGTGATCGTGATCGTCGTCGAAGCCATTGCCGCCGCGGGCGTACGCTGACTTCGCGCTGGAGAATTCCCGGTTCACGGTGGCCTTGGCTTCGGCGAGATGGCCCTTGCCAATGGAGACGCCGTTGAAGGCGGTCCGCACCATTTCCGGCGAGGAGGCGAACGGCTTCGGCCGGGAGCCGAAGTTGAACTTCATGTTGATCCAGGTGTCCCGCGGACTCGTGCTCAACGCGCCGGAGGGTTCGTACCCGCTGTGCATCATGCAGTTTTCGCACTTCGGATTCAGCGCCACGCCATTCCGCGTGCCGTACTGATTCCAATCGACCTTGGTCAGGATGTCCTGATAGGACGGGTAGTGCGTTTCGGTCATGACATAACACGGCGCCTTCCAACCGCGCACATTGTAGGTGGGAATGGCCCAGGCCGAGCAGGGCAGGTCGCGCTTGCCGGTGAGGAACTCCAGGTAGACCGGCGTCCCGAAGAGGGTGAACTGTTCGCCCCAACGCTGGATGTCGCGGAACTTCTCGTGGATGAGTTCGCGCGTGAGGAAGAAGTCCTTCGGATCGCGGCCCAGACGTTTCACCATGTCCTTCTTGGCGGCGTCGTAGTCGTAACCGGGTGAAATGGTATGGCCGTCCACGTCCAGCGAGCTGAGGTACTTGAACATGTCCTCCAACTCCACCGGACTGGTTTCCTTGTACACCGTCGTGTTGGTGGCCACCTGATAACCGAGCACCTTCGCCATCTTGATCGCGGCGACGCACTCCTTGAAGACGCCTTCGCGTTCGACGATCAGGTCGTGGGTGAACTCCAGTCCGTCCACGTGGACATTCCAATAGTGCCACTTGCTCGGCAGGATCACCACCTTCTTGCGGGCGGCCTCATCGGCCTTGCGAATGGCTTCGGCCTCCTTCGGCAGGATCAGTTGCTGGGCTTCGAGATCCTGGAGTTTCGCCTCGATCGCCGGGCTGTAATGGGCGGCCATGTACTCGCGCATCTTTTTGCGCATGAAGATGGCGTTGGTGCAGACGTAGATGATGCGTCCCTGCGCACGCAGGCCGGTGATCAGCTCTTCGATCTTGGGATAAATCAGGGGTTCTCCGCCACAAATCGACACCATCGGGGCGTCGCACTCAGCGGCGGCGGCGAGGCATTGTTCGAGCGGCACCATGTCCTTGAGGCTGGTGGAATACTCGCGAATCCGGCCGCACCCCGTGCAGGTGAGGTTGCAGGTGTGCAAGGGTTCCAACTGCAGCACCATGGCAAATTTGGGCGAACGCTTGAGCCGGTGTTTGACGATGTGCTTGGCGATCTTCAGCGTGAGAGCGAGCGGGAAACGCATGGAGGTATGGGATTGGAAAGGTAATCAAAAGGCGACGGCCGGCGACTCCAAACCTTTACGGCTGGTTCTGCGCCACTTCGTGACCGTTGACCGCGGCGGGATCGGTCGGGTTCGGCCGCGGGCGCTCGACCTTCAGCAAGCCAGGCAGGAGAAAGGTCGCCGGCGACACGCTTTGGGTCGTATTGATGCCACTGCAGCCGGCAACCAGAGAACTGGCCGCCAGCGTCGCGGCGAGGATCAGCCACCGAACTCGGAGCTTCATAGGTGGCAAAGGTAGAGACATAGATTTGCGTGGCAATGTGATTTAAAGTGGGAATGCGCCGGGCTTTCAGCCGCGGGGCCATCTCCGTTTCGTCGCGATCCAGTCCACCTTTCCCAGCAACGCTGGCGTTGCCTGAAAACGTGCTGCGGGTCACCTGGCCGCGGGCCGCCAGGCGACGTGGAGAGCGGCATTCGCGGTGACTGAAAATTCCAAGCCTGCGGTGACGTCAGCCGTCTCTCCGCGACCCAGCAGAGATGCGCCTCCCCCTTCGCCCCGCGCGCCCCGGCCGCCGAACGGCTGGGGCGAAAACTAAACAGCCCCGGTGGTCACCCACCGGGGCTGGAGAATCAAAAAAACCGGGGCGCCAGTCAGAGGATGACCGTACGCCCCGGGGAATAATCAGAATCAGTTCACGTAGGACTTAGTGGAAATCCCGGGAGGTTGAACAACGTCATCCCGGAAAACGATTGCCGGCCTTTCGGTCAGCGAAAACTTCAGTCCATTTTCTCTAAACCCGCCAAAAAGAACAAAACCTATTTAGCTCCGTACCTTTCGCCGTCAAACCTGCCGCTTCTGTATTCCATCAGGGCTTTCCTGACAACTCTCAAAGATCAACTCGTACGCAATTACTGACACCGATGCAGACGGAAAGTTACCCGGAATGTTCAACCTTTTCTGCCGGCCAGCCGTTTGAGGGGAGCCCTCCCACCGCGGGAAGTCAGCGAAGGAACACGAGGATGGCGCCGCCGACGAGGATCCGATACCAGCCAAAAGGCTTGAAATTGTGGTGTTGCACGTAGCCCAGGAGCCAATGGACCACCGCAAAGGCGGCGATCGCCGAAACCCCGGTGCCCAACGCCAGAATTGACCACGGCTCGTGCGGGGTCTGATTCTTGATGGCATCGAAGGTTTCCTTTCCGGCTGCCGCCAGGAGCGTGGGAATCCCTAGAAGAAACGAGAATTCCGCCGCTGCCGGCCGGCTCAATCCCATGATCAAAACCAGGAGAATCGTGGTTCCCGATCGGGAGGCCCCGGGAAAGGCGATGGCCAGCAGTTGCCCGGCGGCCATCGCCAGTGCAATGGCCCAGGTGATCCGGGTGGACCCCGGCCGGCCTCTAATCCCCTGTTCCACGACCAGGAAGAGAATGCCGCCGATCAACGTGGCCCAAGCAATCGGCTGGATCGTCTTGGGCAGATGAAAGTTCAGTTTCTTCATGATCAAGCCGCCGACGGCGGTGATCAGAAAGGCGGCCGCCAGCTTGATCAGGTAATCCAGATCCGCGGACTTCCGACTGGGGGACAGCAGTTGTTGGACGCGACTGCGGAAGACGGCGAGCACGGCGAGCACGGCACCCGCTTGAATGACCACATTGAACAACTCGGACCGACGCCCCAGCCACTGCTCCGCAATCAACAAATGGCCGGTCGACGAGACCGGCAGGAACTCCGTGATGCCTTCCACCAACCCGAGGATCACGACCGACATCCATTCTGGCATGGAGCAACAAGCCAGAGGGTCCAGCCCATGGGCAAGGTCCGGGCGATTTTTTCTTTTTCCGGCGGGGCGTGGGGGATTCGCTCACCCACGAGGCAACACGATTAGTGGACGAAGGTCGGGGACAGAAAGTAGAGACGCCCCTGAGGGAGCTTCGGCACCAGTCCCGCCAGCTCTCCCAAATCCAGTTTGACCGATTTGACATTGCTCTGGCCGAGCAAGCGCAGGAATCCGGGGAAGTGGGACGGCGGGTCATACGAAATCAGGCTCGCGTTTTCGATGCCGACGATCCGTTCCGCCCGCTTCACGGCCTTGCGGAAATCTCCCACTTCATCCACGAAACCATACTCCAGCGCATGCGTGCCGCTCATCACCCGTCCGTCCGCCACCGATTCCCAATCCTCACCCAGGGTCCGTCCGGCATCCGACTCGTTGGCGGATTTTCCTTCCTTTTCCACCCACAATTTGTTCTCGTCCGCGGACCAGGCGCGGCCTTCCCGAATCACTTTTTTGAACCGGTTGAAGCTCTCGTCCACCATGTCCTTCATGATCGCCTTTTCCTCGGGCAACTCCTCTTCGGGCAGCTTGTCGGGACTCCACATGTCCTTGAGCTTGCCACTCTTCGTAATAGTCGGCCGCACGCCGAGTTTATCCATCAATCCGCGATAATTGTAGCCGTGGAAGATGACGCCGATGGAGCCCGTGATGGTCAACTCGTGCGCCACAATCCAGCGGCACGGGGCACTGATGTAGTAGCCGCCCGAGGCGCAGATGGACTGCATCGAGACGATGATCGGCTTCTGCTTGGGACTGTTTTGAAACTCGCGGAGGGCATCGGCGATTTCGTCGCTGGCCAGCACCTCACCGCCCGGGGAATCGATGCGCAGGACGACGGCCTTCACCGCCTCATCCTCATTGGCGCGTTCCAGTTGATTGCGGATTAATTCCACCATGCCGCCGCCTTCCCCGCCGCTGGAGATGACTCCCTCCACCGGAATGACGGCGATCTTGTCCGTGCCGCCGTGCTCTTCGAGGATCGATTCCGTCAATTCATCCGCACCCGGCGAGCGGTGGCCGCCCATATGATAGACCCGGCTGGCCACGCGATTAACACTCCAGAGCAGCCCGCCGCCGGCCGCCAGGATCGTCAAGCCCAGCGTCCACCAAAGCCAGGCGCTACGGGCTTTGCGTGGGGAAGCCACCAGGCGCGGTGGACTGGATGACCCGGGTGAGGCCGTCGCCGAATACGGCGGCAATGGCGGCACCGGCAAGGTCGTTGGTGCGCCCGGGAATATCGGCGGCGGCGGAATCGGCGAACCGGAATCACTCATCGTCCCCCAGTCTATCGGCGCGCCCCGACATCGCAAGCGCCGGTGGGAGGCATCGGCTCGGCGGCATTGCGGTGGAACTGGCAAGGTGGTGGAACTGGTAGCGCTGCGACCAGTAGCGCCGGGTAGAGCGGCGCAGCGAACGGACTGGCGCGTCACCCCGCACCGGCCCCCCGCCCGCTCTGCGCGGGCGCTGCAGTCGCAGCGCTACTGCCACCACCTCGTGGGTCGCAGGGAACGGCGCCTACCACCAACCGATACCGCTTGCTCGTCGTGGGCTGATCGGTTGAGGTTCTGCACGTTGTCGCCCCCCCGAGGTTTTTTGCCATTTTGCAGCGAGTGTTTCGAAAGTGGCGGGACGAGATTCTGACCGGCTATGGAATTCCTTCCAATTCTTATCCTCATCGCGTTGATCGTTTGGCTGTTCATTCGTTCGTCGCGGGATCGTGAGATTCTCCGCCGGTTGGAGCAGGACCGGGGGCGTCTGGATCAACGGCTGGTCCGGCTGGAAATGGATCTGGCGACGCTGGGAAGTCGCTCGCCTGGCGGTGGCGGCGCAGGGAACGAGGAATCGCCCGCCGCCCTCTATGCGGCCAAGGCCGGGACGACAGCCGCCGCCGCTTTCCACCCAGTCGTTCCCCCGCCACTGCCCGTTGCTCCGATCAATACGGGGGAAACGGACGAGATCACTTTGGTGAACCTCACCGCCGAGGTTTCGCCGTCCGGTGCCTCGCTGGCCCCACTGGAGGGTCGCTCGCGGGCCGCAATTCCGCCGCCGCCAGTGCCCTCACCCGCGTGGTCGCCCGCTCCGTCCGGGCCGAAGCTGGCGTTCGATTGGGAGCGGTTTGTCGGGGTGAAGCTCTTCGCCTGGCTGGGGGGCTTGGCCCTCTTTTTTGCGGCGGCGCTGGGTTTGAAGTTTTCCTTCGAGCACGATCTCATCCCGCCGGTGGTCCGGGCGGCGGGGGGATTCCTGTTGGGTGCGGGCCTGGTGATCGCCGGTGTCCTTCTCAAACGGAAGGCCTACGCGGTGACGTCGCACACGCTTTGCGCCACCGGGATCGTGATCCTCTACGCCGTGACCTTTGCCTGTCGTGGCTTCTATCACTTTGATTTCTTCGGTCCCACGCTGACGTTTTTGCTGATGGTCCTGATCACCACCACCGCCTTTGGTCTGGCGGTGCGGATGGACGCTCAGGTGGTGGCGATTCTGGGCATGCTGGGGGGCTTCTTGACGCCGGTCATGCTTTCAACAGGGGTGGACAATCCGCTGGGCCTCTTTGGCTATGTGGCCTTGCTCGACATTGGTTTGCTCGCCGTGACTCAACGTCGGCGCTGGGATTACCTGGCGGTGCTCGCAGGCATCGGGACCGTCGCGATGCAGTTGGGTTGGTTCGGGAGGTTTTTTGTCGCGGAAAAGGTCTTCATCGCCCAAGCCGTTTTTCTGGGGTTTCCACTGCTATTCCTCGCCGCCTTTGTCTGGGCGTTGCGACGGGGATGGATGAATCGATGGATCACGGCTGCGACGGCCGGGCTGGCGCTGGTGGCATTGGCGTTGAGTTTCCAGATCGTCTTGGGTCCGGCCTTGGTGGAATTCCCCGGGCGGACATTTGCGATCGCGTTTGGCGCGGACGTCCTCCTGCTGGCCCTGGTGACCCTGCAACCACGACTGCGGGCGCTGGAGTCCATTGGTGCGGTCGCGATGTTTCTGCTGCTGACCTTCTGGACGCTGGGGCACCTCACGGCCGAACGGATGTATTGGGCGCTGGGATTCTATTTTGTCTTCGCCGTCCTGCATGCGGGCTTTCCGCTGGTTCTCCAACAGCGGCGCGCCACGG
>JAYTHD010000112.1:0-9850 GCA_043732975.1 Verrucomicrobiota bacterium | reverse complement strand
GAGTGCGATGGCCGGCGAGGTCCGCGAGTTCCTCGCGCGGGAGGACGACGCCCGGGCACTGCTCCGGCGGATCTACACGACCCCGGTCAACCTCCGCCCAGACCCGCTCGGCAAGACTTTGACCGTGGAGATCCACCGCTTGGGCAGCGCACTGCAAGACGCCGTCGTTGCGAAACTCTGCACCGTTCTCACCGAAACCGAAACCTGCTACCCAGGCACCCAGCTCCGCCTCATCTACCGCCAGGTCGGCTCAATTTGATTCCACGGTAGATCAGGAGTTCTGAGACTCGCTCCACCTTGTTTGTGGCCCTCGGCCACCAAACCGGTGGAGCTCCAAGGGACAGGTGAATTCTCTTTACAGATGGGTATGCTAGCGTTGCCAGTCTTCCAGCTCCAAGGGACAGGTGAATTCTCTTCGGAGCCCGCCATAAACAACGGCGTCGGCACAGACATAGTCTGCCAGTGTACCTACGGAACGGGCCAGTCAACCAGCCCGAGGTAAGTCCGCCGTTTCGCACCTATCGTGACGAGCCTTGGTGGCGGGTCCGGCGCTCGCGAGGACTTTCGTGCCACCTTCTTGGATTGGCGACTTGTAACGATTGCCTCGAGGGTTCTCCGTGGTGAACAGTGATTGCCAATGCACTCCCCCACCTGGACCTGTTGGCTCGTCCGCCTCCTCGGGGCGTGGACACTGGTTCCGCTCGCCCTGCTGGCCCAGCGGTTGCCCGAAAACTGGCGCCTCGCCGACCGGGAACTGGGCGCCTACTTCGACGCCGAGGTCCAGCGCATCGAATCGGCCTGCCTGACCGACGTCCACACCCTGGCCGACTGGGAGGCGCAGCGCGGGACGCGTCGCGAGGAGCTTCTCGACGCGCTCGGGCTGTGGCCCCTGCCGGAGCGAACCCCGCTCCAGGCCGTCGTGACCGGCACGCTCGAGGGCGACGGTTTCACTGTGGAAAAGCTGCACTTTCAATCGCAGCCCGGGCTCTACGTGACGGCGAATCTGTATCTACCACGGGACCGCACCCGCGCCGCGCCGGCGGTCCTTTATGTCTGCGGCCACTCGGAGGTGAAAACCAACGGCGTGAGTTACGGCAACAAGACGCACTACCAACATCACGGCGCCTCGTGGGCCCGGAACGGCTACGTGTGCCTGGTGCTCGACACGCTGCAATTGGGCGAAATCCAGGGGGATCACCACGGCACTTATCGGCTCGCGCAATGGTGGTGGAATTCACGCGGCTACACCCCGGCGGGCGTGGAGGCCTGGAACGGTATCCGGGCCCTCGATTATCTCGAGACCCGGCCGGAGGTCGACCGCACGCGCATCGGCATGACCGGACGCAGCGGGGGCGGGAGCTACACCTGGACCACTGCGGCCATCGACGAACGCATCCGCGTCGCCGCCCCCGTGGCGGGCATCACGGATCTGCGCAATCAAGTCTGCGATGGATCGGTCGAAGGCCATTGCGACTGCATGTTCTTTGTGAACACCCACCGCTGGGACTTCGCGCTGAATGCCGCCCTGATGGCGCCGCGCCCGCTGCTCATCGTCAACACCGACGCCGACAGCCTCTTTCCCCTCGATGGCGTCCAACGGCTCTTTGCGCAAACCCGGCGGATTTACTCCTTGTACGACGCTTACGACCAATTGGGCCTGGTGATCGGCCCGGGCCCGCACGCCGACACCCAGAACCTCCAGGTGCCCGTCCTCCGCTGGTTCAATCAACATTTGAAGGGAACCGATCCTTTCGTCAGTGAAGCGCCGCCCAAGTTGCTGGCGCCAGAGCAACTTCGCGTGTTCGCGTCCCTGCCCACGGACCAGCGCAACACCCGGGCGCAGGAATTTTTTGGTGCGCCCGCGGGGACTGGATCCACGGACCTCGCCACGTTACGTCAGCAATTGCGAACCCAAGTTTTCGGCGGCTGGCCTGAGGATCCCGGCCCGTTGGCGCTTCGTGAACTCTCCGGCACCTCGACGGATCGCGAGCGGCTCCGGGAATTCGAATTCACCAGCCAACCCCACGTGACGCTGCGCCTGCAGATCGCTCGCCAGCCGAATACGAAACCGAGCCGTGTGCGCTTCCTGTTTCTGGACGATGCCGGATGGTCCCGCTGGTCGGCGGCCGTTGCGGAAAACGGTTCCGGCAATTCTCCAATCGCCACGGCAGAACCCGCGATTCCCCGACCCACGGAGGACGAACTCATCGTGGGATTCGCACCGCGCGGCTGGGGTCCGCACCGCTGGGCCGGCGACGCCCGCAAACAAATCCAGATCCGCCGCCGTTTTCCCTTGGTGGGACAGACCGTGGACGGCATGCGCGTTTGGGATCTGCGACGTGCCCTGCAAGCCGCGCGTGAAGCCACGGGGCTTTCGGAATTCACGATCGTGGCCGGCGGCGGTCCGGCGATACTTGCCCTCTACGCCGCCGCCTTGGCAGACTCGCCGCCGCCATTGGAACTCCACCATCTCCCAGCGACGTTCCGTGACGAACCCGACCTGCTGAACGTGGCACAAGTCACCGATACGGCTCACGTCTTGGAGCTTCTTCAGAAGACGACGCGCGTGAGTGTGAAATGACCCAAGCGGCCGAAGTTTGATCCGCAGATTTCCACAGATTTCCGCAGATTATTTTGGGGAATTGCTCCCAGCCCATTCCACCCACAGGATGAGGCTCGGGAGTGTTCGTTTTACTTTCCCAACCCGTCAATAATCTGTGTGAATCTGCGTCAATCTGCGTCAATCTGCGGTTCCTCAACTCGGATTTCCCAGAGAATCAAAACATGCGCCGTCCCTCGCCCACCGGCACCGGCCAGACCCAGTCCAGTTCCACGGCACTTCCTTTTTCGCGAAACACACCGCCGTCATCGCGCTGGTTTTCCCCAAAACTGTAGAGCGTGAACCAACCGTCGTCCGTGCGGCGATAGGTCAAGGGCGCGGAGGAGTCCTTCGACGCGCCCGGATGCAGCGGATCCACCGGAACCTCCGCCAGAAATTCCGGCACCAACGCACTCAAGGCCGTCGGGTACTCCCGGTGCTGCAACCAGTAGCGCTCCAGCGCACACGCCGTTACCGCCAATTGGCGCCGGACCTCCGCCCCTCCCGACCGGGAACAAAATCCCTTCAACGCCGGTGCCAGGCGAATGAAATAGTAGCTGTACGCTGCAAAATGTTGGGAACTCTCCGCCTTCATTTGCAGGAGGTGCTCGTCCATGGCAGGACCCGACAGGAATCCCAGCCGCGAGCTTTTCATCCGGTCCACGGCCCACAGAAAATTCCTGGCCATCAGAACCCTGTTTTGATCAAACCACCCCGCCGGCCCAAAGCGGAAAGCCAACGGATAGAGGTCATCGGACGTGTCATTCGACGAATCCGAGCTGAAGAGGCGATCAAATTCCGACACCGAACGATGATGCTTTAATTCCTCCAATTCCAGTTGAATCATCGTCTGCTCGGTCTGCAGCCCGTGCAGGATGACGTCGCGAAAATCGAGACCGGCCTGAAATTGCTGATATTCCCGCAACTGGGCATCCGACCACGCGTGTTCCGCCAAGCCTTCCGCGAACGCCCGCAGCCCGAACGCGTGAACGGCGATCCGCACCAACTGGGAAATGACGTATCCTTCAGTCCTTGGTGTCTCCCCCAGCCGCGTCGAAGTCATCATATCCTCAAACGCGCCGGCGCGATCTTTCGTCATCAGGCGCGCCACACTGCGAACGAAGAAGGTGTGACTCAGTCCTTTGACTGGAGCCAGGTAAGGCAGCAAGGTGGCAGCCAATTCCTCCGGATGGACATCGAACCGGCATTCCGGTCTCCGGGCGGCCGCAGCGAACTCCGCGAAGTCCGCCTCCCGTTGGGAGAAGGCAGCTAGGAGGTCCGCCGCGGGCGAGCCGGGCGAGGCGTTGAACTGATAGTTCTTCGCTTTGCGCAGGCCCATCATATACTGAGCCAAATCCACGCGGCCATTCGGCAATCGGCCGACCGCAGGTCCTCCCATACCCGAATTTACCTTGGTCCTATCGGGCTCGGGCTCGAAAGTCGTCAGTGCCTGAATCCGCTTCCGGGCCGCTTCGGCCGCCGGGCTCATGTCCATGATGAAGGATGAATCGAACGCGCCTCGTCGGCCGGTCGTCCGCGGTACCAGCGTGTATCCTGCCTTGAAGAGCGGCGTGGCGGCGAAGTTTCGCTCGTCCGGAATCGGCGGCGAGATAATGCTCGCTAGATCGATCCCCAAGCCTTTCGCTCGCATTTCGGCCTCCACTGGTGCCCAGGCCCGCGCGCCCCGCCAATTCTCCACCGCGTAAAATAGTCCGATGGCCGTCACCACCGATCCCACCCCAAACACCAGCGGGCGTAGCGCCATCCACCAGCCGGCGCCCGCCAAGCCCTTCTGGATGGCCCGCGCCCGGCGATTCCAAATCCAGGACGCCAGGGACGCCATGAGCACGCTGCCGACGATTGTGAAAAAGGCGGGGAACTCCGGTGAGGGAAATGCGGCATTGGAATTGGCTCCACTTTCGCCCAGAAGGAAAGGAAGCAAGCGGGTCCAGACGACCACCGCCACCAACGGAGCGACGAGCAGGACCCAGACGAGATTTCTACGCCAGCCAACGCGCTCAGCCGGTGCGGGAATCAGTTTCAAAAGGAGCTTTTTCATGGCAGGTGTTCAGGCGGTTTCGTCGATCCCCGCATCATTCTGCTCGCGACATCCCCAGCCTGGCGAAGGCCGTTCCCCTCGGGGTTTGAGTCGCACCGGCCGGGCCGGTCGGGCTTGGGCAGCTACCGGGGGAATCGCGGTTTCGTGGAGCAATTGCTCCAGCAATTGGCGTTGTTCCCGTCGAACCGCCTGATCCAGACTCGACTCGCCTGGCATGCTGTCGCCGTCGACCGCTCGGGCATTCCAACTCACCGCCAGGCTGTCGCGTCCGGTTCCGGAGCGCCCGCCCGGAGTCAGACTTTGCAGGCTCAGGATGGCCACCCATGCCGCCGCCAGCGCCGACCAGGCCCAACTCCAATTCCATTTCCAGTTCCACGACCAATCCGGCCGGGTCGACGCACGGGCCGAGCCTCGAACCGGTTGACTTAGCTTGCTTACGCTGGCCGCCCCGGCGTCGCTCAACACGCGCTGGCGCCATTCCGCCGGGGGCTGGCGTCGGGGCACGCGGGCCAGCCGGTCCTCAAAGTCATCGAATTTCATCATAAAGAGGACGCAGCCGCGCCCGAAGTTTGTCTATTGCGTAGCGGTATCGGCTCGCCACGGTGTTCGGCGACAGCTCCAGCACGGCGGCAATTTCCTCGAACGTCAAACGCTCCCAAAGTTTCAGCTGCACCACGCTGCGTTGTTCGGGAGGCAATTCCTCCAAGGCCGCAGCCAGTTGTTCCCGAAACTCCGCTTCGTCGGAATCGGTCGTGGCTTCAAACAGCCCTGTTGCCGAGTGACATTCCGCCTCGACCTCAAAGCGATCATAGGCGCGCTGCCGGCTCGCCCGCCGCCGGACATGGTCGATGCCGGCGAAGTGCGCCAGCCGCAGCAAATACGCCCGCTCATCCCGGACGTCTTCCAGCAAGTCCGCCTTTTCCGCCAGCTTCCGAAAAACCTCCTGCAAGACATCCAGGACGTCGGCATCGTCGGACAACAACGTGTGTAGATGCGCATACAACGACGCCGCATGAGCATCGTAGAGTCGGGCGAGTTCCGCGGGCGACATCGGTGACATGGACAAGACGCCGCCCGATGGCTCACTTGTCTACTCGGTCTCCAGGAAATCTGCGCCGGGCTGATTTGTCATTTGAACTGCGGCTTCCCCTCACGTAAGCCCAGCCGATGCGCTGGTTTCCTGCGGTATTCGGCAAGCATTCGGTCGTCCGACTTTTCCTGTTCACACAGCTGGCCATCGCGGCCGCGACTCCAGTCCTCCACGCGGCAGAGACGGCACCGGCTCCCGATCCCGTGGTGGCTGATTCGATCCGCCGTGGTCGGGCGATTTACCTGCAAAAATGTGTGCTTTGCCATCAGATGAAGGGTGAAGGCGTGCCTGGAATCTATCCGCCGCTGGCGCACTCCAGTTTTCTCACCCCCACACCTGATCGCGGCATCCAAGCGCTGTGCGAAGGCTTGAACGGCGAGGTGGAAGTCAACGGCCGCAGCTACGCCGGTGCCATGTCGCCGCAGTTGCTGGAAGATCCCGCGGTGGCCGATGTGCTGACGTTTGTCCTGCAAAGCTGGGGCAACGCCGGCCCGCCCATCACTCCCGAACAGGTCCAAAAGGTGCGCGCCAAATCGGCCTATCCCACGTTTGAGAAGCTGCAGGCCTCCCTGAATTATCCGGTCCTGCCGCCGGCCAACGGCGGACTCCAGTTGCGCGAACTTCTCCGGCTGCCGTTCCGACCGGTGCGACTTACGCCCGATGCCACCGGCAATGGACTTTACGTCCTCGGACAAAACGGCGACGTCTGGCACCTCGAGGCCACCAGCGCGCGTCTCCGACAGATTCTCTGGGGCGACCGCTACCGTGAAAAACGCGAAGGCGATTTGGGCGGGCCGCTGTTCATTCTGGCGATGGCGCTGGATCCGCAGGGCCGTTTACTCATTGGGTCCAACCAGCAAAATGGCAGCACCAAGCCGTTCCAAAACATCGTCACGATCTACCGCACCACGAGTCTCCGTGACGGCCAGCCCGCCGAGCCGAAGCCGTGGTTCCAGACCAATTATCCCGGCAACGCGGCCTACGTGCACGGATTGGAAAATGTCGCCTTCGGTCCCGATGGATTCCTCTACGCAGGCAACGGCGCCCGGACGGACGCGGGTCAAACAGGCGACACCGGCGACTGGTACGGCGGCGGCGAGACGCCCATCACGTCGTCCATCTGGCGACTGGATCCGCGGGCCGAGCACCCGCAGTTGGAGATCTTCGCCCGCGGTGTGCGCAATGCGTACGGATTCTGCTGGAATGAGCGCGGCGAAATGTTCGCCAGTGAAAACGGACCCGACGCCGACGCTCCCGAGGAACTCAACTGGATCCGGCCGGGTCGGCACTACGGATTTCCGTATCGCTTTGGCAGTCACCCGGCCAAGGACTACGCCGGCGCCCCCGCACCGCCGGCCCCCGAAGGACTGCCATTCACCGATCCCGTGATCAATCTCGGCCCCGACGGCGGCTTCGAAGGCACGCCGATCTCCACCTTTGATCCGCATTCCTGTCCCGGTGGTATTGTCCATCTCGGCAAGGAATTCCCCGAGCCCTTGCGGGATTCGTTCCTGATGCCGCGCTTCGGGAATTTCATCCGTTCGCCCAAGCCCAATTCCGGCTTCGATCTACTGCGAATCCGCCTGAAGAAAAGCGCGGACGGAGAATACGCTGCGGAAGTGAAGAGCCTGTTCACCGGACTGGGACGGCCAATGGATATCTGCGTCCTGCGCGGAGGGCGGATCCTGGTGGGAGAATACACCCGGGCAACGGACAGCACCGGCTCCCAGGATCCCTCCGGCCGCATCGTCGAGCTGCTCTACACCCCGACTAAAGCAACGACAACCACGAATGGACACGAATGAGCACGAATCAGAAACCAAAAAGAGGAAACTAATCCCCGAGAATGAAGGCTTTCGACGCTTGGACTTCGCGCGAGGCCGGAACGGGAGCGGATCGACCTATGATCCAGGAAATTCGTGGTCATTCGTGTCCATTCGTGGTTAGAATTTCCCAGCCCTTAACCACTAATGCACACGAATAGACACGAATCAGAAAGCGGGGAGAGTAAGCTGATCCACAAGGAGGAAGTCTTTCAACTCGTGGGCTGTGCACTGGAGGTGCTCAATGGCGTCGGTCACGGGCTCCACGAGAAAATCTACGAGAATGCGCTCGCGGTGGAGTTCAAAGTGCGCGGGATCGCCTTCGAACAACAGCGCCGCTTCGAAGTCACCTATAAGACGGTCCGACTTGGGGACTTCATTCCCGACCTCATCACGCACAGCGCTATCGTGGTGGACACGAAGGTCATCGATCGCATTACCGACCACGAACGCGGTCAGATGATCAACTACCTGCGCATCACAAAGCTACGTGTCGGCGCCATCCTGAACTTCAGCCACGCGAAACTGGAATGGGAACGGATCGTCCTTTGACTCGGCAGTGGTTCTCATTCGTGCTCATTCGTG
The DNA here is from genome assembly GCA_043732975.1 of Verrucomicrobiota bacterium. GTDB lineage: Bacteria > Verrucomicrobiota > Verrucomicrobiia > Limisphaerales > UBA9464 > CANIZL01. The sequence goes on along the minus strand of JAYTHD010000112.1, from coordinate 1,694 downwards.
TCGATTCGTGGTTAAAAAGTATGGAAACGGCTAAATTTGCTCGAAATACCGCTGTTTTTCCCAGTCGGTGACGGCGTTGCCAAACGCTTCCTGTTCCAGCCGGGCGTGGTGGACATAGAAATCGACCACCGCATCCCCGAACGTGCGCCGGGCCAGCGCGGACGCGGAGAAGAGATCCGTGGCCTCCCGCAGGCTCGAGGGCAGTCGCGGTAGCGTCGGGTCGATATAGGCGTTGCCGACATAGGGTTCACCGCAATCGAGATTCTCCTCCAACCCCGCGAGACCGGCCGCCAGCATGGCCGCGAAGGCGAGATAAGGGTTGGCGTCGGCGCCAGGCATGCGGTTCTCCGGGCGATACCCGTTGCCCTGTCCGACCACGCGGAAACCAGTGGTGCGATTGTCCGTCGCCCACGCCATGCGGGTCGGCGCCCAGCTGCCTGGTTGATAGCGTTTGTAGCTGTTGATGGTCGGGGCAAAGAAAAGGCAGAATTCGCGGGAGTATTTCAGCAGGCCGCCGAGGAATTGGCGGAATCGCCGGGAACCGGCCCGGGTCTTGGGATCCCAGAAAATATTCCGGTCGCCGGCCCAGAGACTGAGGTGAAGATGGCAGGAGCTGCCCGCTTCCGATGGCGCGTATTTGGCCATGAAAGTAACGGCCTTGCCGTGCTGCTCGGCCATCTCCCGGACGCCCTGCTTGAACAGACAATGCCCATCCGCCATCGGCAGGGGTTCGTCGTAGGTGAAGTTCAATTCATGCTGACCGCGACTCCATTCGCCCTTGCTGCTTTCAATGGGGACGCGGGCCTCGGTGAGGCCGTTGCGGATCGCCCGCATCAGGGCTTCGTCCCGCGTGGGTTGCATCAGGTGGTAATCGATCCGGTAATCGCTCGAAGGCTTGAGCTCGCGGTAACCGGCGGTCGAGGCGTCGTGATAGGTCTGGTTGAACAGATAGAACTCCAGCTCGCTGGCGCAGTAGCAGATGAGTCCGAGGGCGCGCACACGCTCGAGTTGCCGACGCAGCACCGACCGCGGGGCTTCGGCCACCCGGGTGCCATCCGGCTTGTGCAGATCACAAATCACCATCGCCGACGCCGCCATCCACGGTAGCACCCGCAACGTGGAAAGGTCGGGCCGGAGTTCAAAGTCACCAAAGCCGGACGCCCAATTGGCCAGCTGAAAGCCATCCAGGGGGTCCATTTCGATATTTACGGTGAGCAGGTAATTGCACCCGTGCGTCCCGTGCTCGGCCACGGATTTCAGGAAGTAGTCCGCGCGAAACCGTTTGCCCACCAGGCGCCCGAACGGATCCGGAAAGGCCACCAGGACGGTATCGATGGTCCCGGCCTTGGCCAGCGCCGCCAGCTGCTTCAAAGTCATGCGCGGACTCTATGCGACGAAGGAGGCGCGTGGAAAGGGACACCGCTCTGAAATCAGGCTCGCTGCGTGTGCCGCGGGGCTTATGGCGGCTCGCCAAAAAGCAAAACAGCGGCTCCCGTTCGCCGGGAGCCGCCGCCTTGTTGAGATTTTGAAACTATTTGTTGGGAACGGCGATGGTCACCTTGAGCTTCTCGAAATCGCGGTCGATGGAGCCCATCTGGATCATTTTCAACCCAACTGTCGTTTAGAACCTAAGGCTGATAGGTGGCTTGGTGGAATCGAGACAAATCACGGTCGCCCTTTTTCACGTCCTTATC
>JAYTHD010000111.1:0-4411 GCA_043732975.1 Verrucomicrobiota bacterium | reverse complement strand
GTTGAGTTGATGTTTTTCTTTGACATACCTGCTCTGTTTGGCAGGCATACCTACGTCAACTCAACCAAAATCTTTCCGTTTTCTGTGGGATGCCAGTGTAATCGTATCCATTCCACGGTTGGCTGGAACGACCATGGCCGCGGCGATCGTGGGCAATGCAACGATAGCCGTGCGAGGCCAGAAATAACATCTGGTCTTCAAAAGCGTCCGCACTTAGAGGCCAGCCATGGCTGAAAACAATGGGTTGACCGGCACCCCAGTCTTTAAAATAGATTGTGGTTCCGTCCTTGGTACTGATCGTGTTCATGGCACTCTTTCTCTTACGATGCCCGACGGGCCAGTCTCCCGCCATGGGGTGAAACCCGACCGGATGGTATACTGTTCAGCCGGGAATTCTGATGGACGGTTCATCTGAAGATTGCCGGGCGGGAATTCCCACCGTAACCGGTCGGGGGGTTCGCGAGTCTGTTTTCAAGCATGTCTACTTTCCTGCGAATTGCCCTGTCGGGTGGCCTGAAGAAGCCATTGCTCGGCCTTGGCCTCTGAGCCGGGCTGGGATCTTTGCTGCTGGCAGAGACTGCGGCCACGACGGCTTTGATTCAACTCCGGCCCTGGTGGGTACTGAGTTATATTTGAGGGGACGTGAAAGCCTGTATTGCCTCAGCGAAGCCGCCAAAAAATAGCCCCGGATCACGCAGGCCGGTGAACTTGAACCCCAAGGGAAGGGTCACATGAACACAGGACGGCTTGGAATTCCCGCGGTTCCCCGACCTCGAGCGTCGCTCGGCACTTTCCGCTGCGGGGTTCCTGAGCCGGACGGATTTCAGGGAATCCGCCTGAAGATTGGGGCCAAAAATTATACGGACGGTCCCGCGGGAACCGTTAACCCGCACCCGATCTGGCCGGAATGGCACCTCCGGCCGGCCGCAATCTAAGGGGGGTCGTCGCCGATAGGTGTGGAATATCCGGACTAACGAGTGCTGGCCAGAAGGACCGCGCCAATACCCATGACCACCGCGGCGAGCAGGCGGCGACCCGGATGCGGTTCCCGAAAGAGGCGGTGCCCGAGAATCACCTGGAGGATCATGACCAGCTGAAACCAGGCAAAAGCGTAGGCCAGCCAGGTGGCGCGAAAGAGGATCAGCGTCAGCGCCTGCATGACCAGGAAGATCGCGGCATGACCGGCGAGTTCCCCGCGGTAGTGGTCGGAGGAGACCTCGGAAGCGAGACCCTTTGGTCGACGGAAAATTTCCGGGCCGATCTTGCCGAGGCCGAGAATGAGGCCGCCCGTGAGCGTCCAGACACCGAGCGTCAAACCGACCGTTCCGAGTCCCAGTGCCTTTTTCAAAAACACGGCGCCCAGGGTCGACAGCCCCAACCCGGCCAGACGCCAAAACAATCCGATCCAATCCACGCCGGGACGCGGGGTTGCGGTTGGGCGAACATAAAGCAATCCCACCGCGCCCAGCGTGATGAGGCCAATGCCCCAGGCGCCCGTGACGGGGGGGCGCTCGCCCAGAAACACCATGCCCAACCCCAGCGCGAGCACCGGTCGAAAGGCATTCAATGGCCCGAAAATGGAGAGGTCGGTCCGGCGCAGCGATTCTCCAAAAGCCCGATTCCCCAGCGCGTCAAGAACGCCGGCGACCGACGCCGCCAGCCAAAATCCGTTTTGAGCCGATCCGACCGAGCCCCGCCCGAGCGCGAGCCCGTAGGCGACCAGCAGCACCGCGGGCACCACCATCCAGAGGTACGTTTGATTCCACAACTGAGCTGGCGGGACACCCGCCACGAGCAACCGCTTCTGCCAGACACTGGCGCCCAGACTCAACGTGAGCCGCACGAGCAGGATGAACCCCGTCACCACGAGACAACCCATCGCCGTTGCCGCCCCGGTCGTCCAACCCGTCCGCAAGCGCAACGGCAACCAGGGAAGAGGGACGAGTGATCAGTGATCGATGGGTTCGCTTGGCCTGGACCGGCCCCGGACCGCCGGTGTCCCGGTTGGTTCTTCCTTCGCTCAAAAACTTTCTCCCGATCATCGCAATGCAGGCAATAATGGTTTTCAGATTCGACGCGACCTCCCCGTTTTTTGTTGTCATCTCCGGCAATTGTTGGAAAACTGACCGCCGTTCCACATATGCGTCTGCCCTTTCGGAGCCAAAGAGTTGCCGTCGGTGGGAGTCGCGGAACAATCATTAATTACTATGAGTCCAACAAACAACACCAACGCCTGCCGGCAAACCCGTCGGCTGGTCTCGGGGATCGCCCTGGCGACTTTGATCGCCCCGCGCCTCCTTGCCCTCGAAACCCTCCTGCAGGAGGGTTTCAATACCGACGGCACCAAATCGAATCCGCCACGCTACACCGTCACCGGTGGCGGCGTCTTCGAACCGCCGTTCGTGGATGGAGGCAACGAACAGGGAATTCCCAGCTCGCAGCTCGGTCCGGTCTACTGGGCCCGCAATACCGATGTCTCCTTCGTCGGCGTTCCCGCCGCCACCCCGGCGCGACGCGTCATCCTGGCGTGGGACGGCAGCATCACCGCCGACGAAACCTCCGCCGAAATGGGCAAATTGTTCGACAACGCGGTCAAATGGCTGCTGAACGGCAAGGCCCACGCCACAATCGTCTTCACCCCCAGTCAGACATCCGCCCAAGCACTCGCCGACCGCGTCACGGCCCTCGGTCACACGGTGGTGGACGACGACTCGGCGGCAACCGCGACGGCCTCGGCGGGCGACGCCGTCATCCGCGCCCCGGGCGTTTCCGATCCCAGCCGCTTTGGCAAGATCGCCATACCGATGCTGGTATTTTCGTCGCCGGATTATGATGATTTGCTGGTTTCCTCGATCGGCACGGCGACGTCGTTCGAGGCCGGGCCGGGCGCGATTACCGTGGCGACGCATCCGATTGCGGCCGGGATTCCCGCGAAGTTCACCGTGGCCACGGGCACCCATAGCTACAATTTGCTGGGCGACAATCTGTCCGACAGCTCCACGACCGTCGCGACCTTCAGCCGCACGATCCCGCCCACGGTGGCATCGCTGACCGACGTCGACGGCATGGCCGCCAATACCAAGCAGAGCCTCAAGGCGACGGCGACGGTGACCTCCCTGGATTTCAGCCTGAACTCCGGCGGTGATTGGGACGGCGGCAATGACTTCCCGTCGCCGGACGGTACCAGCCCCGGAATTCTGGGCTTGGTGGCACGCGGAAAACTCAATGTCACGGCGGCGGGCAAATACTCGTTTGCGATGGGCAACGACGATGGCGCGCGCTTGCGGATCGATGCCGCCAAGGATGGCTTGAGCGCCGCTGACAACGTGATCAACGATGACGCCGCCCACGGGCATCAGGTCAAGTACGGCGACGTCACTTTCCCGGCGACCGGGCTTTATGATTTCGAAGTGGCGTACTTCAATTCCGGTGGGAATGGCGACGTGGAATTGTCGATTTCCACCAAGGCGGGCGGCGGCGATACCAGCGCCGTCAAGCCCACGGACGGATCCGACAGCACCTGGGAGCTGATCGGAGCCGAATCCGCCGCCAAGGTGAAGTTGTCGGGTACCATCGCCGCGACCAGCTACACGGCCAGCGGGGATCCGGTCGTATCGACCCTGCCGCTGATCAACGTCATCAACGGTCCCGCCGACAATCCGCCCGGCAGCTTCTTCGGCGGCGGTCCGTTTGTGGGGTTTGAAGGCTCCGGGTTCTTCGCCGGCTCCGCGCTGAACAAGTTCAACAACGCAGAATATTCCGGCCTCGGTGGCTACCGCTCGGTGCGCTTGAATCCGGTGAACGTGACCGGCAAGACCAAGGTCAAGGTGACCATCGCCGTCGCCGCCACCTTCCTGGATTTCGAAACGAACGACTTCCTGAGCATCCTGGCCTATCCGGATGGCGAGAATTCAACCCCGGTTGAACTGGGCCATTTCACGGCGCCCGCAGATACGCTCAAGTATTTTGCCGACACGCTCCACGGCAATGCCAATCGCCTGACACTGAAGTTTCAGGATGTCACCTACGATGTCCCGGCGGGCGCCAAGAACCTGATCATCGAAGTCCGCGCGGCGACCACCTTCTGGAACGAAACCGTGGGCTTCGACAACATTCGCGTGACCAGCGGCGACGCGGCCCCGCCTCTCCCCATTGCGCTTTCCGTGGCGCGCGATCCCGCGGGGATCAAGGCCAGTTGGACCGGCGGCGTGGGCCCGTTCCTGGTGCAATTCAAGACCGGACTCGGTGATATCTGGACGGATCTCGTCACGACCGCGAATGCCACCGTCACGCTGCCCGCGCTCGGGGGCGGCGGATTCCTGCGGGTCCTCGGTGCCACAACGAAATCCGTTCAGCTGTTGAAGGCGAAACTGGATCCGGCCCAGGATGGCAACCCGGCGTCGACGGCCGC
>JAYTHD010000110.1:0-3651 GCA_043732975.1 Verrucomicrobiota bacterium | reverse complement strand
GGTGCGGCTTTACACTTGATTGAGCCATTGGGGTTTAAGTTAGAAGACAAACAATTTAGCCCGGATATTTCATAGACGATGGGTGGCACGGGCGACCCGCCCGTGCCGCCGGGCCACTGGCCCGGCGGAATGTGAGGCGACGTCCCCGATCACGATGGCGCCGGGCCGGACACACTGTCGCGGTCGTTCCGTCCGGCGAGTCGCCGGACGGTACAGGCCAGTGGCCTGTGCCACCCATCTCGCAGGTGGTTACCATGAAATATCCGGGCTGACCCCGGAACACCTCGCCCGTTGGGCCGGTGTGATTGCCATTTCTGTCCAGCGTGAATCCCTCCCCAAACTGCCGGTGTCGGGTGCATTACAGAACCCGGTTGCCTTCGATTGCCATAATCGACGTTTTTGCCCCTAATCACTCCGATCCTCATCGACGCAACCCCGTTGGGATTGGGAGTTCTACCGCGGTCTTCCCAGGGTAGCTGGTTCCTCGCAACCCAGGGCTTTGTGATGGAATCCCTTGGGGATTCGCGACACAAGCCGTGTCCAATCTTGCTTGCATTCCTGACATCTGCGATCACATCGCGATGAACGAATGCGCGACGATTCCCTGCGGCTTGCTGCCGGGCCAGGTGGTGATCCTGGAGATCACGGACATCGCCTTCGGCGGGGAAGGGGTGGGGCGCGTCGGACAGTTCGTCGTGTTCGTGCCGTTCGTCCTCGTGGGCGAGGAGGTGGAGGGGGAGGTCCTGGAGGTGAAGAAACAGTTCGCCCGCGCCCGCCTGGTGCGTGTGATCCGCGCGTCGCCGTCGCGGGTCACGCCGCGGTGCCGTTATTACACCGAGTGCGGCGGTTGCCAGTATCAGCATGTCGACTATGCGGTGCAGCTGGAATGGAAGCGCAAACAGATTGGCGACCTGATGGAGCGCGTGGGCGGTTTCGCGCCGGCGGTGGTTGGGCCCGTGATCGCGTGTCCCGCGCCGTACGGCTACCGGAACCGCGTGATGGTAAGGTCGCAATGGGACAGGACAAAACAGTCGCTCAACATCGGCTTCCTTCGGGCCGATAGCCGTCTGGTCGTGGACATCGAAGAGTGCCAAATCGCCGAGCCCGGGCTGAACGAGCAGCTGCGGCGGGTGCGCGCCCAGCCGCCGCCCAAGGGCGGGCTGAAGGTGACGCTCCGGCTGACGCCCCCGGACTGGGAGGTGCCACGGGATTCCTTTTTCCAGAACAACTTCCATCTCCTGGCGCCGCTGGCGGGCACGGTGCGCCGGCGGGTGCAGGACGCCGGCTCGCGGTTTCTGGTGGACGCCTATTGCGGCGTGGGTTTCTTCGCCATCGAACTGGCGGACGCGGTGGAGTCCTTCGCCGGGGTGGAGATCGATCCCCAGGCGGTCCGGGCGGCGAAACGCAATGCCGCCGCGCGCGGCCGAACGAACGGGGAATTCATCGAAGGCAACGCGGAAACGCTGCTGCCCGCGATCCTGAAGCGTTTCGACGCGGCGTCCACGACGGTGGTGATCGATCCGCCCCGCGCGGGCTGTCCGGCGTCCGGGCTGGAGGCGCTGCGGCGGAACCGGCCGGCGCAGGTGATCTACGTCTCCTGCCACCCGGCGACCTTGGCGCGGGACTTGAACGCGCTGTGCATCGGGGGTGTCTTTGAACTCAGGAATGTGACGCCGCTCGACATGTTCCCGCAAACGCAGCATGTCGAATGCGTGGCGGATTTGAGACGCAAGACGTGACCGATGAACCCCATTGCAACGGGATGCGATGGCACGCCTGCAGGGCGCGCGCCGTTGGTCTTTCGCGCCGCGGGCGGTGCATTCCGAAGTTGTTGGTGCGTGCCGAGCCGGAGCGCGCTCGGTCTCCGAGCGCAGCAGGTGCGACCGGCCAGTGGCTCGTGAAGGTCACGGTGGCGTTCCGGGGTCTCCGTGGCCGCTGCGGACGGGGACCGTCCGCGCTCCACCAACAACTTCGGGATGCACGGCGCCGCAGGCCGGGCGCCTTTCTGCCCTTGCCAACCGGCCGTCGCATTGTTTCAACTCCCTGGGCCTGACCGATTCAAATGGATAACAAGACTAAGACAGAGATCGGCATCGTCCGGGGGCGCCTGCCCGGGACGGAGGACTCGATGCAGGTGGAGATGGGTTTTGTCCAGCGGCGCCTGCCCTGGATCGTGGGCGGCGCGATGCTGTTGGTCTTTCTGACCACCGTGAACCGCTGGATTACTCCGACCACGGCCGTGGCGTTGGCGAGGGTGGCGGGGTGGGATTGGCGGCCGGAAGTGGTGGCGCCTCTGCACGTGTTGCTCACCTGGCCGGTGCGCTGGCTGCCGGGCGGCATCCAACTCATCGCGTTGAATCTTTTCGAGGCGGCCTGCGCCGGGCTGGTGCTGGTGTTGCTGGCGCGGTCGGTCGCGCTGCTGCCCCACGATCGGACCAAGGACCAGCGGCAGTGCGAGCACAGCGATTATTCGCTGTTGAGCATCGCCACCGCGTGGCTGCCGCCGGTGCTGGCGGCGCTGGTCTGCGGCCTGCAATTGAATTTCTGGGAGAATGCGGTGGTGTCCAACCCCGAGATGCTCGACATGCTGGTGTTCGCCTACGCGGTGCGCTGCTTGTTGGAGTTCCGCCTGGATGACAACGAGCGCTGGCTGAAGAAATTCGCTTTTGTTTACGGCCTCGGGGTGGTGAACAACTTCGCGATGATCGGCTTTTTTCCCGCGTTTCTCGTCGCGCTGGTGTGGATCAAGTGGGCGACTTTCCTCAACTGGCGGTTTGTGCGGGGGATGCTCCTGTGGGGTTGCCTGGGCCTGTCGCTTTACCTGTTGCTCCCGGCGCTGGTGAGCCTCCGGCAGCCGGAGGATTTCTCGTTCCTCGATTTGCTGCGCGGCTACTGGAATCTGCAGCGGGTAATGCTGGTCAGCGCGCCGCGGTATTTGTTCATCTTTCTGTCACTGACGTCGCTGCTGCCGGTGTTGTTCATCGGCATCCGCTGGCCTGCCAGCTTTGGCGACACCAGCCCGACGGGCCAGGCGCTGACGAACCTGACGACGCACGCCATCCATCTTATTTTCCTCGCGGCGTGTCTTTATGTGACCTTCGATCTGGAGTTCAGTCCCCGCCGGATCCTGTATGGTCGTTACGCGGCGCTGCCGTTTTATTATCTGGGGGCGTTGAGCGTCGGTTACTTCGCGGGCTACCTGCTCCTCGTCTTTGGCGTGAAACCGGACCCGAACGCCAAATCCTGGCAACGGCCCTCCCTGGTCCGGCAGATCGCCGGGAAGGCGCTCGTGGCCGGGGTGTGGGTCTTGCTCGTCGCGGTCCCGGGCGGGCTGGCGTGGAAGAATTATCCCATCCTGAACGCCCGGAATTCTCCCGCCCTGAACCGGCATGCCGCTGTGCTGGCGGACAGCCTGCCGGCCCAGGCCACTGTCCTGCTCGGGGACGACTTGTCGCGCCTTTACGCGCTGCAGGCGGAGCTTCAGAAGCGTCCGTCCCAGCCGGGTCACATCGTCCTGGAATCGTTTTCGCTGGAAGCACCCGCCTATCAGCGTTTCCTCCAGAAGCGCCACGGCCAGCGCTTGCCCAACCTGGTCACCAATGTACCCCCGGGCAGGCTCATCGATGCCAATCAAGTCGGTTCGCTGCTGCT
>JAYTHD010000109.1:0-3807 GCA_043732975.1 Verrucomicrobiota bacterium | reverse complement strand
CAGGATGTCGCGAATCGTCACGAGACCGGAAACGCCTCCGAACTCATCCAGCACGATGGCCACACCGCGGTGCTGTCGTTGGAGGGAGCCAAAGAGCTTGAGTAGATTGATGCTCTCCGGGACGAAGGAGGGGAATTCGACGGCCTCGAACAAATCACATCCGGGATTAAGCAGCAGGGTCCGCGAATTGAGCAGTCCGACGACGTTATCCGGTGTTTCGTCGTAGAGTGGCACGCGATGGTGGCCGACCCGGCGCGCCGCCTCGGCCATCTCGTGCGGCGCGAGGTTGTCCGGGAGCATGACGAGTTGGGAACGCGGCCGCATGACGTCGCGGGCCGTCTTTTCATCCAGGCTCAGGATGGCCAGAAGCGTCTCCTTCTCGGCCGTCTCGAGCGTGCCCTGTTGATGGGCCAGTTCAATCAGGTCCGCGTATTCCTCGTCCGACATGGGCGCGATCGGCTTGATGATGGATTTGGGAATGACCCGATGCAGCACCGCGTCGACCAGGGCTTGGCCGAGTTTTCGAAAGGGCGAAGTGACGGCGACCAGCATTTCCAGCAGGCGCGACACGCGGAGCGACCACAACTCGGGCTGCCGGACGCCGAGCGCCTTGGGTGCCACTTCGCAGACCAGCAGGACGACGGCGAGCAGGATCAGACCGGCGCTGATCCACGGCCAGCCGCCTTCCATGGCCGAGAGAATGCCCACGGTGATCAGCATGCCGTTGGTGAAGGCGTTCCCCAGCACCAGGGTGCCCAGGACGTCCTGCGACCGCTCGAGGAGGCGGAGCACCCGGGCGCCGCGAATCGGGTCCGTGTTCACCAACCGGCGGGCCCGCCAGAGCCCCAGAGAAAACAAGGCGGCTTCGGCCAGGGCGCAGAAAAAGCTGCCGACTGCGAAAAGCAGGATCAGAGGAACAGCCCAGGTGAGGGGAATTTGCACGCGGGCGTATAAGTTTAGGCCCGGACCCGTAGCGGCGGGAGCGGCGACCCGCGGTCCGTAACTGATCGAACTAGCTCGTCGGGAGCCTCGCCCCACCTTGAGCTCGCTTCGCGCGCGAGCCGGTGGTACGGGAGTCCTCGCGAGTGCCCGGACCGCGGGTCTGTGACCCGCTCCGCCTGCGGCATCGCCGCCGGGCGGCTGCGGGTCGGAGACCCGCGGCCCGTGACTGACAGAACCAGGTTCATGGTCAGCGCAGCCGCTGTAATCATGTCATCGCCTTTTTTCTTTCGGTCGAAGGAGTCCCGTCTCCCCAGCCATCGACCCGCCGGCGTCATTCCGATTCGCCGTCCTTGAGTTCGCTCGAATTCACCCAGCGAATCACCTGGAAGATCAACCAGCCCATGAAGGACAACGCGCCGATCGCCATGGCCAGTCCAACGAGGACTTCCTGCCGCCGGGTCGGATCGACGAAACGGATGGGATACACGAAGCATCCGAAGGCGACCAGGCCCAGGAAGATGGAATAGCGCTCGAGTTTTTGCCGGGCCGAACGGGTGGCGCCTTTTTCCGCCTCCGCCTGCCAGAGCAGTCGCCAAAAAAAGACGCCCGCCCCAAAACCCAGCGCCCCGAGGGCCAGCGACCACGGACTCCAGGTCACGATGAATCGACCGTGCGGCCCGCGGGCCAGACAGGCCAGGGAGCCGAGCATGCCGGCAAAGCCCGCAGCGGTCGCCAGCGAAATGAGCCGGCCGAAGAGCCCCTCGCTGAGTCGCAGCGCCGGCTGGACGTTCATGGGTAGATTGGGCATCGTGGCGGGCGTCATTCGACGCGGCAGTGGCCGGTGCCCTTCACCACTTCGCCAATCGCCCAGGCGCGGTATTTGGCCTGGCGAATCGTCCGCAAAACGGCGTCGGCCTCGTCCGCGGCGACGATGGTGGTCATGCCGATGCCCATGTTGAACACCTGATAAAGCTCCTGTTCATCGACGCCACCCTTCCGGGTAATGAGCTGAAACAGTGGAAGCATTTCCCAGGAACCCCGGCGGATCACCACGTCGCACTTGGCCGGCAGCGTGCGCGGGATGTTGTCGATGAATCCGCCGCCCGTGATGTGGGCGAAGGCCCGGATGGTGTCGGGTTGGCCGGCGCGATTGAATTTCTTCAACAGCGCCTGCACCAGCAGGCCGTAGGAAACGTGCACCTTCAGCATTTCGTCGCCAATAGTACCGCCCAGTTCCGGCACCCGGCTGGAGGGCTTCAATCCGAGCGTCTCGAAGAAGATTTTCCGGGCCAGCGAATAACCGTTGGTGTGCAGGCCGCTGGATTCGATCCCCAGGACGACGTCGCCCTTCTTGACCGACTTCTGTCCGTTGAGCATCCGCGATTTTTCCACCACCCCGACGATCGTGCCGGAGACATCGTATTCGCCCGGCTGATAAAACCCGGGCATCTGGGCGGTCTCGCCTCCGATGAGCGAGCATTTGTTGGCGGCGCAACCGCGGGCAAAGCCCTGCAGGATTTCCGTGAAGATGCGCGGCTCCAGTTTGCCGGTACCCAGGTAATCGAGGAAGAAAAGCGGTTCCGCGCCCAGGACCGCGATGTCATTGACGCAATGGTTGACGAGATCCTCGCCGATGGTGGCGTGCTTATCCATCGCGAAGGCGATCTTGAGTTTGGTGCCGACGCCGTCGACGGACGAAACGAGCACGGGCTGGCGATATTTCTTAACGTCGAGCGCGAACAGACCGCCAAAACCACCGACCTTGCCGAGGACCTCCCGACGATGGGTGGACTTTAGGAGGTCGGGCAGGGTGGCTTTGACCGAATTCCCCAAATCAATATCAACACCGGCGGCGGCATACGCCTTCTGTTTACTCATGCGGCGGCAAGAGTGGCGGAACGGGGCGTGGTGTCGAGTCGGCTTGGCGACCGCCCACGAGGCGCTCCACCGCCCGGGCGGCGGCGGCGAAACCAAAGGCGCCGGTCACAAAGGCCGCCGAACCGAACCCCCAGTCACAATTCAGCCGCCGCGATTCCCCGGGCTTTGGAGCAGCGTCCGCAGCCGGACTGACCGTGCCATCGGGCTGGGGGAAAACCGGGATCTCGGGCGACCAGACACAGTCGAGTCGGAACTTGCGGTCGCCCCGCGGAAAATCGTGGTCCTGGCGCAACCGCTTGCGGACCTCGCTGGAAAGGCGGTCGTGGGTGACTTGCGACAAATCCGAGATCCGAACCTGCGTGGGATCGCGTCGCCCGCCCGCGCCCCCGCAAACGATGATCGGGATCTGGAGCCGATGACAATGGGCGATGAGTCGGACCTTGTTGGCGACGGCGTCGATGGCGTCAATCACGACATCGGGATGCGGACCCGCCTCGGGCAGCAACCGGCCGGCGGAGACTTCGGTGTAAAACTCCAGGCGCGGATGAATCGTCATTTCGGGCGCGATCGCGCAGAGGCGTTCACCCATGACTTCGACCTTGGCCCGGCCAAACTGACCATCGAGGGCGGGCACCTGACGGTTGACGTTGCTGACGCACACTTCGTCGAGATCGACCATGGTCAGCGTTCCCAATCCCGTCCGGGCCAGCGCTTCAGCCGTCCACGAGCCCACGCCGCCCAGGCCGATGATCATCACGTGGGAGTTGCGCAATCGTTGCAGGGCCGGTGCTCCGTACAGCCGGGAAATGCCGCCAAAGCGAAAATCGAAATCGCTCACGGTGCCGGGGGCGACGCCAGACTCAGGGATGTCGCCGTCCGCCCGAAACACAGCGTGCGGAGCGCGGCCTGATGGCGGGCGATTTGCAAATCGGGACCAATCAACACCGCGACCGGTGCGGGTTGCGGCCGGGCGGGGAATTCATCAAT
>JAYTHD010000108.1:0-10805 GCA_043732975.1 Verrucomicrobiota bacterium | reverse complement strand
TGGAGTTCGCCCTGGGCTGGACATCGTCGGCCCGGGCCGCGTTGGATCAGGCGCTGGCCCGGGTGCCGCGGGACGCTCAAGCGCTGGCGTTGCGCGGGTTTGTCAGCGCCGCTCTGAATCGCGTCGACGAGGCGGGCGTGTGGTTTGAGCGGGCCCTCGCCGCAGATGCCCATTTGGGCAATGCCTGGCTGGGTCGGGGACTGGTCCGGGTGAAGCAGGGCGATGTGGCCGGCGGTCGGCGCGACCTGCAGCGGGCCGTGGCGATGGAGCCGAATCGCAGTGTCACCCGGAGCTATCTGGGCAAGGTGTTCGCGGCCGAACACGATCCGGCCCGGGCGCTCCACGAACTGGATCGCGCCCGGGAACTGGATCCAAACGATCCGACCAGTTGGCTCTACGGGGCGCTCGTCCGGCAACAGGCCAACCGGGTCAATGAGGCGGTGGCCGATCTGGAAAAATCCAAAGTGCTGGCTGGCAACCGCCACCTGTATCGGTCGATTCAGCAGTTGGATCAGGACCGTGCGGTGCAGGGGGCGAATCTGGCCGCGGTTTATCGCGATGCCGGCATGGCCGACTGGGCGGTGCGGGAGGCGGGTCGGGCGGTGCAATCCGATTATGCGAATCCCGCCGCGCATCTGTTCCTGGCCGGCGCCTACGATGCCGTGCGCGACCCGCGGGGCTTCAACCTCCGCTACGAAACGCCGTGGTTCAGCGAACTTCTCCTCGCCAATCTCCTCGCGCCGGTGGGCGCCGGACCGCTTTCGCAGAATATCTCCCTCCAGGAATATTCGCGCCTCCTGGAGAGCGATCGTCCCGGTCTCAGCAGTTTCACCGAATATTTCGGCAGCGGCATTTGGAATGAACGCGCCTCGCAGTTCGGCACCTGGGGCGGAAGTAGTTATTCCCTCGACGTGGAGCATCGCACGGAGGCCGGGTTTGCGCCGAACACCGACCTCAATCACAACACCCTTTACGGGAAAATAAAGCAACAGGTCGGGGCTTCGGACCAGTTGTTTGCCGAGGTGATCTATACCGATGACCGCAACGGCGACAACGTCCAGTACTACGATCCCCGCTCCGCCAGCAAGAGCTATCGCTTCCGCGAGCGCCAGGAGCCTAACATTTTCCTGGGGTGGCATCATGACTGGTCGCCCGGACACCAGACACTCGTGCTCCTGGGGCACCTCGACGATCGGGTTGATTATTCGGATTCCGCCGCCCGCCTGCCGCTCATCCGCCGGCCGCGGCCGACGCTTCCGCCGACCCTGCTGTCGTTCAGCGGTGCGCCCCAGTATCAGTTGGATTATACCAACCAGTTCGAGGCGTGGTCCGCCGAGTTGCAGCAGATTGCGACGTTGCACACCCACTCCGTGGTTTTTGGGGGACGCTACCAGGCGGGCGACTCGGACGTGACGGCGAGGCAATCTCCGTTGCCGAATCAATTCCCGATCGCCGGCCGGTTGGGCAACACGACTGAAAACACCCAATCCCGGCTGGAGCGCCTCTCGGCGTATTTCTACGACACCTGGCAGGTGTTTGAGCCCCTGCGTTTGACGGCGGGAATGAGCTACGAGCGGGTGGAACATCCGGACAACATCGATCTGGCGCCGATACAGGCCGGCGAACGACGCGAGGATCTGGTCGCTCCCAAACTTGGATTGCTCTGGACGGTGCGCACGAACACCCATTTCCGTGCGGCGTGGACGCGTTCCCTCGGCGGCACCTTCTATGACACCAGCGTCCGCCTCGAGCCGGTTCAGGTGGCCGGGTTCACCCAGGCTTATCGTAGTCTGGCTCCTGAATCGGTGACCGGGCTGGTGCCAGGCACGGAGTTCGAAACGGTCAGTGCGGGACTGGATCATCATTTCGCCACCCGCACATATCTGGGTGTCGTCGGGGAATGGCTGCGCAGCGAGGGCGCCCAGACGATAGGCGCCTTCGATTATGCGGCGCAGGGGCGCTTCAATGTGATCCCGACGAGTCTGGGAAGACGACTACCCTACGACGAGCGCAGCGTGCAGGTGTCGGTGAACCAGTTGCTCGGCCAGGAATGGTCGGCGGGGCTGGGCTATCGCTGGAGCGAGGCGGATCTGGAACTGCGTTATGACGCTCCCTTCAACGCGCTGGCGGTGTCGCCGGACCGGTCTTTTCAAGCCACGCTGCACCAGGTGAATGGATCGCTGCAATACGCCCACCCCTCGGGGATTTACGTTCAATTCTTCAGCCGCTGGAACCGCCAAAGCGCCCGCGGCTTTGGCGATCAGACGGGAGACGACTTCTGGCAGTTCGACGCCTTTTTGGGTTATCGATTTGCCCAGCGTCGGGCGGACGTGCGGGTGGGCGTCTTGAACCTGACGGATCAGGATTACCGCCTGCAGCCGCTGAATGTCCACGAGGAATTCCCCCGCGAACGGCTCGTTTACGCGAGCCTGCGCTTGCAGTTCTGAAACCACTGCGCCCGCCTCTCCATGCGTCGCTTCGGGCAACTCTTCGATCGCTTCACTCTGGGCGCGGTGATGGTCACGCTGGGAGTGGGTTGGCTGTTTTGGCATGTCCACATGGAGGACTACCGCGATGCCGGGACCGCGGCGGGGGAATCGTCGGTCAAGCGTTGGTGGCGGCAATTTGTGTGGCCACCGGATGGTCAGCCGGGATTTGGCCCGCCGGCCGGAGGCGATCCCGGTGACGGGCTCCGGTTCCGCAGTTATGACTGGATGTTTCTGCTCCGTCAGCGGTTGGTGACGGCTCCGCCACCAGCCGAGGCATTGATCATCTACATGGATGAGGAATCGCATGCGGCACTGGGGCAGGCGCTCAATGAGCCGTGGGATCGACGCCTTCACGCCCGTCTGCTGGACCGCCTGCTGGAGGCCGGCGTGCGCGCGGTGGTCTTCGACATTGTGTTCGCGCAGCAACAGCGATTTGCTGATCCCGAGGGCGATCGCCTGTTCGCCGCGGCGGCCGCCCGCGCCACCAACCGGATGGTCGTGGCCGTCAGCACCAAGGTGGATCCCAGCAATCCGCGGGTGCCCGGCGTGATCCCCCCTTATGCCAATCTCCGCCGGGCCCTCGGCCGTGACGCCCGCCCCGAGGTCGGCGAATGGAACCTCTATCAGGGTCTGCCGGAACTGCAGCCATCGTATGACGAGATTGTCCGCGTCCATCCGCCGTCCTATCCACCGAACAAACACTCGCTGGGATGGGCCATCGCGTCGCTGATGCAGGTGCCGTTGACCGAAAATCCTGGTTCCGAGGCCTGGCAACAGGCCGAAAAGGCGGAGCGATGGCTCAACTATTATGGTCCGGCGAATTATCTAAAAAACATCTCCTACGAGGGCGGGCTCTCGCCGAGCACGCCGGACGCCGTGTTTAAGAACCGGTTGGTGTTCGTGGGGGCCAAGACGCTGACCAAGTTCAGCGGTGAGCGGAAGGATTCGTATATCAGCCCGTTTGCCGCGCTGGGCCGGGATCAGGAGCGATTCATCGCCGGAGTGGAGATCCAGGCGACGGCGGCGCTGAATCTGATCCGGGGCGACTGGCTCACCCGCGTCAATGTGCGGACCGAGGGGATGGCGTTGCTGATCTTTGGCACGCTGATCGCGATCGGCCTGCAGCGCCTCAAGGCCGTCGCCGCCACGATCGGCGCGGTCGTCCTGGCCCTGCTGGTGACGGTCGCCGGTTGGATCCTGTTCCATCGCCACGGCTACTGGTTTGCCTGGCTCATTCCCGTCACGCAGATTGGGGTGGCCTGGTTTTATTCACTGACCGTGAATTCGGTCCGCCTCTTCCTCCAGAACCTGCTCTACCAGCAATCGCTCTCGCTTTATCTCTCGCCCAAGCTGGTCAAGAAGTTTGCCCAGGACAAAAAGCAGACCTTCCTGCGGCCGGGCGCGGAAAAAACCGAGCTGACGATCTTCTTCAGCGACATCGCCGGTTTCACGACCATTTGCGAGGGACTGGACACCGACGACCTGGCGCGGACGATGAACCAATATTTTCAGGCGGCCGTGGGCCAGTGCATTCACCCGACCGACGGCACGGTGGTGAAGTACATCGGCGATGCGATTTTTGCCTTCTGGAATGCGCCGGACCTGCAGGTGGATCATGCCGACCGGGCCTGTGACGCGGCGCTGCGTTTCCGGCGCCAGAAGGTCCAGGTGGTGAACGGACACCAGTTGGTGACCCGGATCGGCATCCACACCGGAGTGGCGAACGTCGGTAATTTCGGCTCGGATCTGCGGGTGGATTACACCGCGCTGGGCGAGAACATCAATCTCGCCAGCCGCATGGAGGGTCTCAACAAACATCTGGGCACGGAAACGCTCATCACCGGTGAAACCCGCGGCCGGATCGGGGACCGCTTTCTCACACGTCCGCTCGGGCATTTCGTCCTGAAGGGCTTCGAGAAAAAGCATGTGGAGGTCCACGAACTTCTGGGGCGTCCGGGGCAGGTGCTGCCGCTCCAGTCACTCCACGATGCCTTTGCCCGCGCCCTCGAGTTCTTTCGCGCCGGCGATTTCGCCGGAGCCGGGGCCGCGTTTCAAAAACTCCACGAAGATTATCCCGGAGATGGCCCCACGCGTTTCTATTTGAAGGCAATTGCCGAATTGAAGGAGCACCCGCCGGAACCCGGCTGGGACGGCTCCGTCGAGGTCCATGAGAAGTAGGTCTGTGGAATGCCGGACGCGTCTTCCCGCCGGGGCCGGGTTCCGTGTCCGTCCGTTGGTTGGGGAAATCGTGGACAGTGGCGTACCGCACCGCACCCGCGCGTCGCCCGCTATTCGGGCTTGGGGGCGAAGCTGGCCGGGGTGAGTCGCGCTCCGATCCACGCCGCGTCCGTCAGGGCGCCGGTGGGTTGGGGTTGGAAGGCATCCACGAAATCGACGTTCGTCTTCGGCGGGATCTCCGCTTCGTGGCCGGTCAGCGAGAGCATGGCATTTACCATCAGGCGTCGGAGATCTTCACTCAAAAAATCGAGGGAAGCGCCCGCCGTGGTGGCGAAGGAGCGTCCCTGTTTTCCCGAAGGCGCGGTGTAGGTCTTGAACCACGCGAAGGGCATCCGGACGTCCTTGCGGGCATCGGTCACCGGGGGATCGGTTGGCTTGAGTCCCGACAGCACCTGTCCGCGAAACAACACCACATCGTTGGTCGTCAACCGCTCCACCGAATTGACATCCGTATGGCAGAAGATGGTATCGGCGACGCCCCGCAGGACCGGGTGTTGCCGTTGCGATTCGTCTTTTCGCACGAGGGTGGATTCCTTCTGGAAGGCGCCGAAATGGGCGATCCAAGTGTCGCCCAGGATCTGCTGCCCAAAACCGCCGGGCCACTCCTGGCTGCTGAAATCCCACGATTTGTAGGGACTGGTGCTGTTCTTGGGATACCGGAAGGCGTGCGTCGCGTTGCGAATCCCCAGCACGGGTTTGCCGGCGTTGACGTAATCCACGATGTGTTTCATTTCGGAATCCGGCAGCTCGCGAAAACGCGCGAAAATCACGAGCAGGTCGGCGTGATCGAGCGCGGCCAATCCGGGAATGTTCTTCGATTGATTCGGATTGATGTATCCCGTGGCGGGATCGGTGGCAAAGAGCACGGTGCATTTGAATCCGTGCCGCCGGGAAAGGATTTTGGCGAACAGGCTCATGCCTTCCTCCGAGCGGTAATACTCCTCACCGGTCACAAAGACAATGTGCTGGCCCTTGCCGAGTCCCTCGCCGCCGGGGAGCTCCAGATAGGGCGGGGCGGCGTGGCCTTGGATGAACCAGGGGATCGCGGCGAGGATCGCCACGATCCCCAACCGGTGCGCGGCCCGGACGGCGTTGAGCGGCGGCCGCGCTGCCGCGGCCCACAGGAGTTGCCACGTATCGGCGAGAAAGGTCAGTGGGGTGAAGATGGACTTTTTCATTATAGGCATTCTCCGGGGATATTCGGGGCCGGGACACTGCGGGGCCGCCGAAGGATTTCTGGAGATTTCGACGAGACGAATAGTTGGCCCGGACTCGTGCGGCAATCGTGAAACCGGTGGTCCTGCGTGTGCGGGTGGACGACAAAATTCTTCTGCTGGCTGGAAGGCTCACGCGGAGGCGCGGAGACGCGGAGAGGAGAAAAGTACGATTATTGGGAATTCCTCCGGTTTCTCGGCGATTCCCGGTTTGACACGGGAATCCCGGCGGATCAGCGTGCCGACATTCACATTGCCGCGAACGCCTCAAGTTGTTTTCGGGGCGGGGTGTCTGACAAAACAAATGCCCCAGGAAATTTCTAACGCCGCCCGGACCGCCGCCATCTATCGCCGGGCGGCCTGGCGGATCATTCCGGTGGTGTTCTTCTGCTATATTCTGGCTTACCTTGATCGCGTGAACGTCGGGTTTGCGAAGCTAGGGATGAAGGCGGAACCCTGGTTCTCGGATTCCGTCTTCGCCACCGGTTCGGGCATCTTTTTTCTCGGATATTTTCTCTTTGAAGTGCCCGGCAACATCCTCCTGCATCGCGTCGGGGCGCGGTTGTGGATCGCGCGGATCATGATCAGTTGGGGCATCCTATCCGCGTTGATGGCTTTGAGTTCCAGCGCGGTTTCGTTCTACACCCTGCGCTTCCTGCTGGGCATTGCCGAGGCAGGCTTCTTTCCCGGTATCATCCTTTATCTCACGTACTGGTTTCCACGCGAACACCGGGCGCGGATGGTAGCGCTGTTCATGACGGCCATCGCGCTGGCCGGTGTTTTTGGTTCCCCCTTTTCCGGTTGGCTGCTGCAGAGCGCCGAGGGTTGGCTTGGACTTAAATCCTGGCAGTGGCTCTTCATCATCGAGGGACTGCCCAGTGTCGTCGTGGGACTCGTCGTGCCGTTCTTGCTCATCGACCGCCCGGCCGACGCGAAATGGCTTACCACCGAAGAGAAGCGTCGGTTGCAAAGCCGGATCGATGCCGATGAGCAGACCAAGCTCGCCGAGGGTCACCGGAATCATCGCGCGGCGGACGCTTTCAAGTCCCCGCAGGTCTGGCTCTGCGGTGTGGTCTATTTTGGAATTGTCGTGGGCATTTACGGCGCCTCGTTTTGGTTGCCGCAGATTATTGAAAACACCCTCACGAAAAACAAATGGCACATCGGCCTCTACTCGGCGATTCCGTGGACTTGCGCCGCCATCGGCATGGTGTTGGTGAGTCGGCATTCCGATCGTACCGCAGAGCGCCGTTGGCATGTCGGATTGTCGACGCTCATTGCCGCCGCGGCCTTTGCAATCAGCGGGCGGCCGGGATTGCCACCGGTCCTGGTGTTGGTGGCACTCGCCGTCGCGATTACCGGCGTCATGTCGGCGGCGGCCTGCTTCTGGGCGTTGCCGACGGCCATCCTTTCCGGGACAGCCGCCGCGGCGGGGATTGCCTGGATCAATTCGCTGGGCAATCTTGCCGGGTATGTCAGTCCGGAGATGATCGCCTGGTTGAAAAAGCACTATGATCTGGGCATGGCCCTGAATGGCGTCGCCCTCTGGCTCACGGTGAGTGCCTTCACTGTCTTGTTCAGCCGCGTCGGCGCTCCCGCTCGTTCTCGATCCGCATGAGTTCCTCTCTGCCACCCGAGGATTCGGTGTCGATCTTCCGCAAGTCCTGGACGCTCTATGATGCGATCACGGAGAGAAACTACATGTTTCATCGTGAGCTTTATGCCCAGGTCGCCGATCAATTGCGTGAGGTCCAGCGATTCGGTCCGTTCCGCATCCTGGACCTGGGTTGTGGCAATGCCCGGTTTCTTGCGCCTTGCCTGGCGGCCACGCCGCCGGTTCACTACGAGGGCGTGGATCTTTCCGCGACGGCACTGGCGGAGGCGCGGGAGCATTTGAAGGGTCTGCCCGCGGTCGTGTTCCATCAACAGGAGATGCTGCAGGCTTTGGAGGGCGGTGATTCGACGTTTGAAATCCTCTTCACGGGATTTGCCGTGCACCATCTCGATGCCGCCGCCAAGCAACAGCTTTTCCATGCTGCCGCACGCCGGCTCCATCGTGGCGGCCGATTCCTGATGATGGATGTCATGCGCGACGAGGGGCAGACCCGCGAGCAGTACCTCCACGAGTATCTGGGATGGATGCGTGCGAATTGGATTGAAATCCCGAAGGAACAATTGGAAGAAGCCTGTGCCCATGTGGCGGCCTACGACTTCCCGGAACAACTTTCCGATCTGCTCCAGATGGCCCGTGTGGCCGGACTGAGATTGGATTCGACGCCGTTGCTAAGCCGATTCGCCCGACACTACCTGGTGTGCTTTTCAGTCGGAGAATCGCGCTCCGGGCGGTCTGTCGAAGTGGGTATCCGGATGCCGGCGGCAGGGAAGATGCCGGCGCCAAGGTAGCGGGCGCGGTTTCCCAGTTCCTGCCGGATGCGCAGTCCTTCATTCCATTTGGCCATGCGCTCGCTGCGGCTGAAGGAGCCGACTTTCAGCTGGCCGGCGTTGGTCGCGACGGCGAGATGAGTGATGAACGCATCCTCGGTTTCGCCGGATCGCGCTGAAACGATCGGCAGCCAGCCGGCCTTCTGCGTGCGACGGATGGCGCGCAGCGTTTCGGTGACGGTGCCGATCTGATTGAGCTTGATGAGCACGGCATTGGCGCTGCCCGCAGCGATGCCACGCTCGATGCGGTTGAGGTTGGTGGTGAAGTGATCGTCGCCGATGAGCTGGCAGCGTCCGCCAATTGCAGCGCGCATCCGGCACCACCCGTCCCAGTCGTCCTCCGCCAGGGGATCTTCGAGGGACACGATCGGATATTTCTCCACCCACTCAATCATCAACTCGGTAAACGCTTCCGAGGTGAAGCGGCGATGTTCGAGGCCAAGCGTGTAGTGACCGTCGTGATAGAGATCGGTGGCGGCGATATCCAGGGAGAGGCCGACGTCCCGGCCCGGTGTGTAGCCGGCGCGATCAATCGCCGTGAGGAGGGCTTCAAACACGGCTTCATTGTCGTCAAACATTGGCCAGTAGCCGCCTTCATCGGCCACGCCCGCCAGGAGCCCGCGGCTCCGCATGACGTCGGCGGTGGCATGAAAAACGTTGAAGCTGACTTCGAGCGCTTCCTCATAAGACCGGGCGGTGAGCGCCAGGATCATGAAGTCCTGGATATCGATGCGGCCCTGCGCGTGTTTGCCGCCGCCGAAGATCTGGACCTCGGGCAGCGGCAGCAATGTGCCCTGGCCGTCGCCCAGCGATTCGAACAGCGGTACGCCGCGGGCGAGCGCGGCCGATTGCGCGACGGCCAGGGAGACGCCGAGGAGGGCGTTGGCGCCGAGCCGGGATTTGTCAGGCGAGCCATCGAGCGCGATGAGCCCTTCGTCGAGGCCGGTTTGATCCAGGACGTCGCGGCCAATGACGGAGCGGGCGATTTCGCCCTCGATGTGTCCGATGGCGCGGTACACGGATTTTCCACGGAAGCGGTTGAGATCACCATCGCGCAGTTCGTGGGCTTCGTGATGACCGGTCGAGGCGCCGGCCGGCACCAATCCGCGGCCGCGCATTCCGTTTTCGAGCGTCACCTCGGCCTCGACGGTGGGGTGGCCGCGACTATCGAAGATTTGCCGGGCGTGGACCGCGGAGATTTTCATTTTTGAAGAAGCTCGGAATGCCAGGCCGCCGTGAGGGAGTCCAGGGTCATCGGGGGTTGGTGCAAGTGTCGGACGGCGAAGCTGGTGATGAGCGAACGGGCGGCCGGCATGAGGTATTCGGCGGGCGACTTGCCATGAACCCGTGCGAGCAGAAGGCAGAGCAACAGGTGGGTCGTGCGGGTCTCGATTTCTGGCGAGGCGAGTGGACCCAGGGCGGCGATGTAGGCGGACCAGAAGGCGGGTACGAGGGCCAAAAAGGGCTCCGGTTGGGAGCGGTGGAACAGTGCCTTAAGAAGCAGGTGATTCAGCAGGAACGCGGTGTCAAAGGCCGGGTCGCCAAACCAGGCAACTTCCGCATCGAGCACGATGACGCGGTCAGCTGAAACCAGCAGGTTTTTGGGCGAATAATCGCCGTGCACCAGTGCGAGTGAGGTCGATGCCAGCCGGCGGGCTTCGGCTTCCAATAGTTCGCGGACCTCCGGCACCCGGGCGGCGGTGGTCCGCAAATACGGGTCCAGGCGCAGGGATTGAAAAAGGGGCAGGGTGGCAAAACGACGGCGTACCTCCGCGTTGTCCCAGGTTCCGCGATGCAGTTTCCCAAGAATCGTCCCGGCCCGCCGGGCGTGCTCCGGATTCGCCGCGCCGGCTAGCAGGACTTTTTTCCAATTGGAAAATCCGTCGCCGAAATACTCCATCGCGAACCAACCCGCGGCCGCATCGCCGCCGAGCAGGCGCGGCACCGACTCGGGAATGATCGCGAAAGCATCAGCAAAAAACGTGTGTTCGACGGCGTTTCTCGTGGTATCGGCGAACCAGTCGTCGGGCACATTGAGCTTGGCCAGCGCGCGTTTGACGACGAAGCGGCGGGCATCATCAGTCACGAGGAAAATCTCACTCGAGACGCCGCCCGTGAGCGGCTCCAGTCGCGGCGAGTCGGAAGTGACGAGACCTGCCGCACGCAGTTGGAGCAGGAGAGCGGCGTTGTTCACGGTCCGAAAGAGCGGTCGGCTGGTCGGGAGTCAACGTCTGAGGGAGCGCGCAGACCTCGCCGTTCCGGGCTGCCTACGCGGTGGCTGCTTTGGTGCGTCGGAGGGGTGGCGCCGCCGCAGTCGCCGAGCGGCCTTGCCAGCTGCGCCAGAGATTTTGAGGCAGCAATCCCGCGAGAATCAGGAACACCTGGCTCCCCATGAACGCCAGGAGCCAGGCGAAGGCGGAAT
>JAYTHD010000107.1:0-7456 GCA_043732975.1 Verrucomicrobiota bacterium | reverse complement strand
GGTTTTGGCCGTCCCGCAGGGACGACTGAGAATAGCCCAGCACTTGAGTGCTGGGTACGCGGCGATTCCACCCGCAAGTCCCGCAGGGACGACCGAGTCGCCGGCAAGCTGGGTCGGCCGTCCCGGTCGGGACTTGGCGCTTCCACCCTCGCTGACCCAGCACTGAAGTGCTGGGCTATTTTCAAGTGTCCCTCCGGGACCGCAGGAATTGGGCTGGGGGTTGGAAGAAACTGAGATACGCCCCATCCGAGGCTGGAACTGATCCCATTCTTCCGCCACCATTCCCTCGCATGAACCGCACTGAATTCCGCACCTTACTCGCCGAGATCGATCTCTCCGCGCGCGCCGTCGAAGAACCCTTCCGCCACCGCATGATCGCGCTGCTCGACACGACGCCCGACTGCTTTCACCGCACTTCCTTTCCCGGTCATTTCACCGGCAGCGCCCTCGTCGTCAGCGCCGATGGCGGGCGCGCCCTCCTGCATCACCACCGCAAACTCGACAAATGGCTCCAATTCGGCGGCCACTGCGACGGCGATGAAAATGTCCTGCGCGTCGCCCAGCGCGAGGCGCGCGAAGAGTCCGGCATCGACGGTCTCATCGTCGCCTCCGCGCGCCCGTTCGATCTCGACATCCACGAGATCCCCGCGAAAGGCGGCGAGCCGTCGCACCTCCACTACGACGTGCGCTTCGTTCTCATCGCTCCCGAGAACGCCACCGCCACCGCGAGCGCCGAAAGCCACGCACTCCGCTGGTGTACCCCCGCCGAACTCCTCGCCCTGCCGCTCGACGCCAGCCTGCGCCGTCTCATCGCCAAATGGCAGGCCCTCCTCGTCCGCCGCAACCACACCGAGCAGTGAACCACCCGGTGCGACCAGCTTCGTTCGGAGTCCCGCCTTCAGGCGGCGCGACGTCCCCTTCCGCGGCACCCCCACGAATGGTCCACGGCTCCAGCCCGCTCCGCCGCGCCTACACCCTCATGCGCCGCCGCCACGGCCATCTCGGCTGGTGGCCCGGCGACACCCCGTTTGAAATCTGCATCGGCGCCATCCTCACCCAGAACACCGCTTGGGTGAACGTCGAGCGCGCCATCGCCAATCTGAAACGCGCCGCCGTCCTCGACCCGCACCGCCTCCTCGCCCTGCCCGAGTCCGAACTCGCCCAACTCATCCGCCCCGCCGGCTATTTCAACGTCAAGGCCCGCCGCCTGCGCGCCTTTGTCCAGGTGCTCGTCGAACAATTCGGCGGCGACCTCGCCGTACTCATGCGCGGCGACACCGCGACCGTCCGCCTCCGTCTCCACGCCATCCACGGCATCGGCCCCGAGACCGCCGACAGCATGCTCCTCTACGCCGGCGGGCATCCCAGCTTTGTCATCGACACCTACACCCGGCGCATCTTCTCCCGCCACGGCTGGTGCCAGTCCGACGCCTCCTACGATGAACTCAAAACCCTCTGCGAATCCTCACTAAACCAAAAGCCCGCCCGCCAACGCCTTGACTACTGGCAGGACTACCACGCCCAACTCGTGCAAGTCGGCAAAAACTACTGCCGCCCCAAAAACCCGCGCTGCACCGAATGCCCGCTGCAATGCCTGCTGCCCAAGGACGCCTCCGGACGCCCTCACCCATCGTGGTAGGGCCGCGCTGCCGCGCGGCCCCATCCTTCCCCCCGGAACCAGCGCAGCGCCGTTCCGGCCCCCGCCGCCTGCGCACAAAAAAGCCGCCCGTGAAGACACGGGCGGCGGCACCGGCTGACCAATACTGGATCGACGATCAGGTGAAGGTGTTGGCAAACCACTTTTGGAACTGTCCGCCGACCACCGGCATCGGTTTCTGCTGGCCGTTGATGGCGGCGATCAGCCCCATGATCCAGAGCACAACGAAACCTAGGAAGTTGAGGAATCCGATCAAGGGGCCGATCAAAGGGATGATCCCGATAACCATCATGGCGACCCCGAACACCAACGCGGTGATATAAAGTCCCAAACACTGGCGGAGATGATAAGTCCCCACCGCGGTCTTCCTGCCGCCGTGCATGATAATCGCGACGATGAAACCAATCGGAGTCAGATAAGCGAGGATGGCGACCGTGCGATCCTCAGTGACAGGCGGTGGAATCTCGGGCGGGGTGTTCATAGGATAGTTGGGATAGTTTGTGAGTTGTGCGTATGCGACTGGCCAGCCCGGCCAGCCTGCCGTCGCCATCCGCCGCCGTCAACGCCCGGACTCGGCGGAGCGGAAGCGGGGACGAGGTGACGACAGAATCAAGAGCGGCAGAATCATGGGAAGGGAATGCCGCCCGAGTCGGAATGATTCTGAAGGATCGAAAGCGGGCAAGGTGGGAGTGGGCGTCTCGCGTCGGGTATGCGCCGGCGTACTCCGGTTCGTGAGGTGTTCGATCCTCCGGACCACCGTCGGAATGCCCCGCCCAACGGCCCGGGCGGTGTGACCAAGGGCAGAGGCTTTGTTCCGCGATGAAAATCCGGTCCAAAACAATCGTCCCGATGCCCGGATTGCGGGTTGCGGGCTTACAGTCACTCGCTGCGCGCCGCTGCGGGTCCGCGGTCGCGGTGCGGATTGGCTCCGCCGTATGCCGGTGGTCCCGGCGGACCGTTCGGATACAAACTCCCCCTACCTCATATAAGGAAAATCCCTATCGAGAGTGCAACCTTTGTCCTACTTCACATCCGCGTCCGGCGGTGCATCATCGGCGGCATTCCTGAACTCCGAGTCGGTTAAACCAAAAGCGTCTGAGAGAAAAATTGGAAGCGAAACTATAAGTGTTGGAATTCCGCATCCGTGGTGTTTTCCTTCCCGCAGTCCCTAGCCCCAACCAACTATATGCTGAACTCAAGCCACAGTGACGTCGCAGCGCCGGCGGGGAGCAAGCGCTTTCGCCGGGAGGCGCGGACTGCGCCTTTTCACCGAAACGGCATGGCAATCGAGTCAAGCCCACCCCGCCGGAATCCCCGAGGTGAACCTCCGATAACGCCAGGAAAAATCCGTGGCGACCGCCATATCTGACTTGAGCGCGCGTACACACCCATTGAGGGCAACTATGTTTTCGAGAGCTATTCTGGCGGTCGGTTTATCAGTGAGCGCGCTCCTCTGGCCAGCCCCCGCCCACGGCCAGGCGGCGGCGCTTCAGTTCGATCAAGACACCTATTCTCTGGCGGTCGGCCAGGGCCTTTCCGTTCAGGTGCTCATTTCCCCGGTGCCGCTCGCGGGCCTTTTCAGCTATGGTTTTAACGTGACGCTCGTAGGTGCCGGTGGACAGCCTACAAACTTCACGTCCCTGGTCGTCCCGGGCGCCCTCAACCATAACGGGGTCAAACCCGATCCTGCCGTCATTACGGTGTCCGCCGGGCTGGTCTCCGCCAAGGGGACCGCGGATTTCTTCGCCCAACCTTTCCGACCCTATGCTGGCTCGCTGCTCGGGACCATTACGCTGACCAGCCTCCCCCCCGGCAACTACATCCTTCGTCCCGCGCTTCATCGGACGCTGGGACCTGCCGAGAGTGTGTTCTTGGCGGGCGACGGTTCGGTTTTGGATGCTGTCCTCACCTTCAGGCCGGCAACCGTGATGGTGGATCGAGCTCTGGAGTTGATTGGGAGTTTGGTGCTCAACCTGCAGACCGGGCTGTTCGAGCAAAAGTGCCGGCTGCGGAACACGACCAACATCGTTTGGAGCGGGTTCAACATTTCGCTGAACGGCCTTCCCGCCATTGTGAGTGTTGCCAACGCCGCCGGAAAAACCAACGGCGTACCCTACGTTCGGTACAACCCGCCGCTGGCACCGGAAGCTACGGTGGATTTGACCATTGAATTCTACGTGCCAGACCGCCGCACCTTGCCGAACCCTACCTATCTCGTGTCCTTCACGACTCCCGCGGCAGTGTCCCCGCCGGCCGGGACGGTTTTTGCGGTCAGCCGCACGGTGCCCCGGCCTGACGGTACCGTGTTGGTCCAGTTCGCCACCATGTCCGGTGTCCCTCACTTCGTTCAGTACAGTGATGATAATGGAATGACGTGGAAAACCGCCGAACCGCCGGTAAATGGAACAGGTCAAATTGTCCAGTGGCTGGATAATGGCCCGCCGAAAACAGAAACCCGACCCCCACCGTTGCCTGCGAGTCCAAGAACCTACCAGATTGTCCGCCCTTGACCTTCTCAACTGCATGAAACCACCGGCCTTATCATCCCCGACCTTTTCGGCGACCGCCCTGGCTGTTGGACTCTCCTGTCAGACGTTTTTGGGAGCGTTGGGTGCGGAAATTGCCCCCCCCGGCCAATCTCCCAAAAAGTCTGTGGAAAGTACTGATGGCGCTTCGGTTCTCACACCGGCAGGCGACCGCCAGGTTGAGGCGATGAAAAACGCGCGCTTGTTGACGCAGCCTTCTCGCTCGCTGAACACGTTTGGTTTTGCGGCGCGATTCGGTTTCAATATCGACGCCAGTTTCACGGACCGGCCAATCAGGAACGTTGGTTCTCCGACCGGGTTGGCAGAGAACCGAGTCTATGATAATGGATTTATCGGTGTTGATGTCTCCGGAAACGCGGGCGGATTGACTTGGTTTTGGGGGTACCGGGATGCGGCCCAAATCAGCGGCGGCGGCACTGCGCTAACCTTTCAGAGTTCAACCTCCCCGTTGGATGGTTTAATCAAGGACGCTTCCGGTGATCCCGCGGGCGGCTTCGAGCTTACCTATGCTCGCGAACTGGGTGGGAACAACAAGTGGTCTTGGGGTATTGCTTCGGCGGTTGGCGGAACGGAGCTTCGAATTCGCGACGGGAGAACGCTATTTGGCAACGTCGTCCAAACCACCGACACCTATCCGATTGGCTTCATCCCGCCACCGCCTTCTGCCCCGGGCACCTTTGCGGGGCCTGGCCCGCTGATTCCCGGGGGTCCGGTCGTGCTTCCACTCCCAGTCCCGGTTCCACTGGATGGAACTGGACTGACGACGACCCGCACTGTGGCAACGCTCCCGGGAACCCTTGCCGGGCAGCGGCAGATTGAGGCTTCGGTATATGGCTTCCGGTTGGGACCTTATTTCACCCGCAACCTGACCGAGAAACTCTCCCTCTCCCTCGGCGGCGGCTTGGCAGTCGGAGTGATTCATAGCGACCTGAGTGTCAATGAAACGTTGACCGTCGGCGGCACCTTTGCCCGTCAAGTGACCGGCACGAGCACCAGAAGCGATGTGCTGGTGGGCGGGTATGTGGAAGGTCGGGTGACCTGTCAGTTACACGATGGCATCAGCGTATTTACGGGGGTCCAGTATCAAAACGTGGGGGTCTTTTCCCAGACGATCGCGGGAAAACAGGCGGACCTGGACCTCAGCAAATCCCTTTTCCTGGTCCTCGGTTTGAGCCTTAGTTTCTAGTCCGGCAATGAAACCATCATCTTCAGGTATGCCAACTTCAGGATTTAACAGATGGGAGCGTTTAGGCGGGGTGACGCTGGTGGGGGCGTGCTTCCTCGCGCTACTGGGTGCCGAAATATTCACCGGCATGGCGCGCGGCCAGACCGCACCGCCAACCGTTCGGCAGGTTCAAATCAACGCGGGCGCTCCGCAGCGGTCCATGGTCACGGCCATTGCCGTGGATTTCTCCAAGGATGTCTCCGCCAGCCTGACCCCGGCGAGCCTGGCCTTGTTGAATCGCACCACCGGCCAGACCATCAATTCAACCAACCTTACCGTCACCTATGACCCGGTAGCCAACCGCGCCACTTGGACGTTCCCCTCCTTGCCGGGAAAGTCTCTTCCCGATGGTGACTACCAGGGAACCCTCTCGGCCGCGGGGATCATGGATGCGATGGGCAACCACCTCGATGGCAATGGCGACGGCACCCCCAACGATGACTACTCGTTCCCTTTCATTCGCTACTTCGGCGACGCGGACGGGGACCGGGACGTGGACTTCATCGACCTGTTCAAGTTTCGGCTGACCTACTTCCTCACCGCCGCCGATCCTGGCTTCAATCCCGCGTTTGATTTCAATGGGGACGGACGGGTGGATTCGGCCGACCTCGCTGCCTTTCAAGCCAACTATCTCACGCAATTGCCGATGCCCTTCTCGCCCGTCGTCGGGAACGTCCCGGTCATCAACACTCCGGCAAACCTGGCCTTGTTTAACACCAACCGGATCGCCATTTCGGGCTTCGTCGGGCGATCGGTAACCTATGTCACCGTCAATGGTGCCGTGGCCACTCTGGCCAACGGCGTGTTCACTTCCAACGTCCTCCTCCGCGAGGGCAACAACCTCGTCACCGTGGTCGCGACCGACGATCAGGGGCAGGTCGGTTCTTCGAGCGTTCAGGTGGCGCTGGATGTGACTCCGCCGCGCATGGCCATTGATTCCCCCCGCGATGGCATGATCGTCAGTGACCCGCAAGTGATTGTGACGGGGGTGGTCAACGACACCGTGGTCGGCACCGTGAACGGGGATCAGGCCACCGTCACCGTCAATGGCATCCCCGCGTCCGTGGCCAATCGCACCTATGTCGCCATGGGCGTATCGCTCGTTCCCGGTACGAACATCATCACCGCCACCGGGACGGATCGGGCCGGCAATCGCAGCAGCATCAGCATCGGAGTCTTCTACAACACCAACGTGGCCGCTCGCATCAAGGTCGTCTCCGGCGACGGCCAGTCCGGTCAGATTGGCGACCTTCTTCCGCAGCCGCTGGTCGTTCGGGCGTTGGATGCCAATGGAAACGCGTGTCCCAACAAAAGGGTGGTTTTCCGAGTCGTTCAGAACGATGGCCGCGTGATTAACAGTACCAATGCCGCCCGCGCCTTGGTGGTCACTTCGGACAGCCAGGGCCGGGCGCAAGTCCAATTCCAGCTTGGCACTCGCGCGGGAGCTGGCAACCAGCAGGTCTCCGCCAAAATCGTCGGCTTCGAGAGCGAGGCCATCTTTTGTGCGTCAGCGAGACCTTCCACCCCGGGCTTGCTGGTGCTCGATGCGGGCAATGACCAGGTGGGCATCCCCGGCCAGCCGCTACCCAGTCCATTAATCTCCATTGTCGTGGACTCGGGTAACAACCGCCTTTACAACGTCCCCATCACTTACACGGTCAAGGGTGGCGGTGGCAGCTTCGGCGGGATGACCAACCTCACCGTGAACACTGACAGTGACGGTCGCGCCCTTGCCGTGCTCACGCTGGGTCCTGACCCTGGCAACGATCACAACGTCGTCGAAGCCACCTTCCCCGGTAACACCGGCCTGCCGGTCGTCTTTGTCGCCTCGGCGCGTATCCCCGGCAATCCCGCTGAGACTAGTGTTAGCGGGGCGGTGTTGGACAACAGCGACCTGCCGGTGCCCGGCGCCACTCTCCGTATTGTGGGTCATCCCATCGCCGTTCGTTCGGACACCAATGGCTTCTTCATGATCAAACCTGCCCCCGTCGGCACCATCCGGCTGATTGCGGACGGTGCCACGGTCAC
>JAYTHD010000106.1:0-2326 GCA_043732975.1 Verrucomicrobiota bacterium | reverse complement strand
ATGGGTCCGCCGGTGGGATCGAGCATGACGACAAATCCCGGCAGATTGTCATTCACACTGCCCATTCCGTAATTCACCCAGGAGCCCAGACAGGGACTGCCCGACAGGATCTTGCCGGTGTTCATCTGGAGCATCGCGGAGCCGTGAATCGGTGAATCGGCAATCATCGAGTGCACGAAGGCGATGTCATCGACACATCCGCCCAGATGGGGAAAGAGTTCGCTCACCCATTTTCCGGACTGGCCATATTGTTTGAAGGACCATTTGGGTCCCACGACCCGGCCTTCGTTCTTCTTGCCGCCGCGGCCGAAGGTTTTCACGGGAATTATTTTCCCATCCAGCGGATAGAGCTTGGGCTTGTAGTCAAAGGTGTCCACCTGGCTCGGTCCGCCGTACATGAAAAGGAAGATCACGCTCTTGGCCTTGCCCCGTCCCGGCGACGGTTTGGCGGCGGTGGGGTTGATGAATTGTCCGCCCGCGCTGGGTTCGGCCGCACGGGCACGACTCGCGAAAAAGCCATCGAGCGACAGCAGGCCGGACATGGCCAGGCCGGTGAAGCCGGCGCCGGTTTCCGACAGAAATTCGCGGCGAGTCCGACCACAAAAGCCACCGGCGGCCGGCGAACGGGAGGATGAATTGCTCATAAATCGCAAGGGGTCAGTCCAGATAAATCAGTTCATTGAGGTTCAAGGCCACCAGGCAGAAGCACCGCAAGGGCCAATCGGGATCGGCCGTGTTCTTTTGCGCGAGGGTGGCCAGCAACTGCGTTCCCCGGGTCACTTCACTGGCCGATGGCGCGCGGGAGAGCACCAGGGAAAAGGCGCGGCGCACCTGCGCTTCCGGTTGGTTGCCGACGTCTCGTTTCAACCGCGCCGCAAATTGTCCCGCTTGTCCGAGAATGAAGGTTCCATTCAGCATGCCCAAAGCCTGCGTGGGTTGCACGGTGGCAAAGCGAACCGCCGTCGAGCGGTCGGCCTCCGCAATGTCGAAGCTCTCCAGAATCGGTGTCAGCAGCGAGCGTTTGGCGAAGATGTAGATGGAGCGGCGGGATTGTTCGTCCGGCGGCGAGGTACCCCAGCCACTGCCCGGCTGCGATTGCCCGGCCTGCACTTCCTTGGGGATGTCCACATAGATTCCCGGCCCATACATTTTCAGATTCAAATTGCCGCTGACCGAAAGTATCGTGTCGCGAATTTCTTCCGCCGTCAGGCGACGAAGATCGTAACGCCACAAGAGGTCGTTGGCGGGATCGACGGTCGACAACTCAGGACGGCCCGCGGAGGAGCGTTGATAGGCTTCCGAGAGCAGGATGCGGCGATGCAACGGCTTGAGGCGCCAGCCGCCATCGACGAATTCCTGAGCGAGCCAGTCGAGCAATTCCGGATGGGTGGGGGCGTCGCCTTGCAAACCGAAATTGTTGGGCGAGCGCACAATCCCGCGTCCGAAATGATGTTGCCAGATCCGGTTCGCCATCACCCGTGCAGTGAGCGGATTTTCGGCCGAGGCGATCCAATGGGCCAGCGCAGTACGGCGGCCGGTGGTTTTCGATTCCGGCGCAGGAGCTGGCAGGCGTGGTGCGGGCGGATTTAATATCTTCAGGAATCCGGGTTCCACCGCGGCGCCCTTGGTATTGGGGTTGCCGCGCAAGAGCACAAAGGTCTCCGGCCCGTCGGCGCCCGCTTCCGTCACGCCCAACGCCTTCTCGCCGGAAGCCAGGGGGATTTCATCGGTGGGCCCGCCGTTCTTATAGGGATTGATGTTGTGGAAAAAGGACAGGATCCGGTAGTAATCGCGCTGCGGAATGGGGTCGATCTTGTGGTCGTGACAGCGTGCGCAATCGATGGTCAGGCCGAGAAAGGTCTGACCCACGGTGCTGACGATATCATCCAGCGCGTCGTACCGGGCGAGATTGCGATCAGCGGGTTCATCGTCCCAAATGCCCAGACGATAAAAGCCCGTGGCAATCAGCGCATCGTCGTCCGGCTGCGGCATTTCATCCCCGGCGAGTTGCTGCCGGAGGAAATGGTCGTAGGGAACGTCGGCATTGAAGGAGCGGATGACATAGTCCCGATACCGCCACGCGTGGGGTTTGGCGCCGTCGCGCTCGTAGCTGTTGCTTTCGGCGAAGCGGACCAGATCCAACCAGTGACGTCCCCATTTCTCACCATAGCGCGGCGAATCGAGCAATCGGTCCACGATCTTTTCCCAGGCGTCGGGCGACGGGTCCCGTTGAAACGCGTCCACTTCCTCCGGCGTCGGCGGGAGACCGGTCAGATCGTAGTAAACGCGGCGGATCAGGACCGATCGGGTGGCGCGCGGATTCGGC